>JALYYE010000084.1 GCA_030946735.1 Candidatus Dormiibacterota bacterium | reverse complement strand
GATCTTCAGGCTTTCGCGCATCTCCTGGACGCGCACGCGATAGCGGTCATAGCAATCACCCTTGGTGCCGAGCGGCACCTGGAAGTCGTATTGCTCATAGCCACAGTAGGGGAAAGCCTTGCGGACGTCATAGTCGACGCCCGAGGCCCGCAGCATGGGACCGGTCACGCCGGTTTTGATCGCATCCTCCGCCGACAGCGCGCCGATACCCTGGAGGCGCTGATGCCAGATCGGGTTGTCGGTCAGCATCGCCTCGAAGTCGTCGATCCGGTCCGGCATGACGTCGATGAACTGCTGCAGCTGGTCGAGCCAGCCATCGGGCAGATCCCAGGCAACCCCCCCGACCCGCGTGAAGGAGGTCATCATCCGCACGCCCGAGTACAGCTCGTTGAGGTCCAGCACGAGCTCGCGGTCACGCCAGGCATAGAAGAAGCCGGAGTAGACGCCGAGGTCGAGGCCGGCCGTGCCGAGCCAAAGTTCGTGGCTCGCGATCCGCGCCAGCTCCATCATCATCACGCGGATCGCCTGCGCACGAGGCGGCACCTCGACGCCGATCAGTTTCTCGACGGCCGACACGAATCCGACATTGTTGATCGGCGGCGCGAGGTAATCCATCCGGTCGCTGAAGGTAATGCCCTGCGTATAGGTCTTTTCCTCGAAGGACTTTTCGAAGCCGGTGTGGAGGTAGCCGATATCCGGGTCGGCGTCGCGCACGATCTCGCCGTCAAGCTTGAGGCGAACGCGGAGCACGCCGTGGGTGCTTGGATGCTGGGGGCCCATGTTGAGCTCGACCCAATCCGTCGGCGGTTCGTGGTCCGGGCCGAACGGCTCCTGCGCCGGGCCGGGGCCGAAGGGTTCCGGGGCGGGGCCAGGACCGAACGGCTCCTGCGCGATGCGCGTCTCAGCCACGGATGGCATCGGGCTCCAGCCCTTCAAGCTTCTGGTCGCTGAAGATAACGGGCTCGCCAAAGGAGACGTAATCCTTGCGCAGCGGATGGCCTTCCCAGCTCTGCGGCATCAGCAGCCGGCGCAGGTCAGGATGTCCGTCGAAGGTGATGCCGAGGAGGTCCCAGGTCTCCCGTTCGTGCCAGTTCGCGGCCGGCCACACCTCCGTCAGGCTGGGGACGTGTGGCTCGGGCATGGCGGCGGCCGTCTTGATGCGGATGCGGGTCTTGTTCGCCAGCGAGCGCACCTCCCATACGACCGTGAAGCGCGGATCGCGGGCCGGCCAGTCGACGGCCGTCGCATAGAGGAAGTAGTCGAAGCCCTCTTGATCGCGCAGGTAGCGGGCGACCTCGACCACGGCACTGGGCTCCACGACGATGCTCAGGTCGCCGCGAAAGTCCGAGCTCTCCCGTAAGGCTTGCTGGAAGCGGTTGCCCAAGCTCTCGACAAGCCTGTCCGTCGCGTTCGCGCTCATCTCGCGGCCTTCTCTTTAGTCAAGACCGGTCAGCAGCCGTCAGGCGGGGCGTTTGACCAGCGGCTCGCCGCGGATCTTGCGCTGCAGCTTGACGACGGCATCGATCAGGGCTTCCGGACGAGGCGGGCAGCCCGGGACGTAGATGTCGACCGGTACGATCTTGTCCACGCTCTGGACGATCGCGTAATTGTTGAACATCCCGGCCGAGGACGCGCAGGCACCCATCGCAATCACCCACTTTGGTTCGGGCATCTGGTCGTAGATCTGGCGGAGCACCGGCGCCATCTTGATCGACACCCGCCCGGAGACGATCATGAGGTCCGCCTGCCGGGGTGAAGCGCGGAACAGTTCGGAGCCGAACCGCGATAGGTCGTGCCGCGGACCAACGGTGCCCATCATCTCGATCGCGCAGCAGGCGAGCCCGAAGAGCGCCGGCCAGATCGCGCTCGATCGGCCCCAGTTGATCACCTTGTCGAGGGTGGTCGTCAGCACGTTGTCGCCCAGCGCGTTGAGCGGCGTGGGTCCGGCCGCTCGGCCGGTCGGCATCGGGCCGGGGCGAAGGGTCAGTTCCCCCATTCCAGGGCTCCCTTCCGCCACACATAGATGAGGGCGACGAGCAGGATGGCGGCGAAGACCCCCATCTCGATAACGCCGAACCAGCGTAGGCCTTTGAGGATCACCGCCCAGGGGTAGATGAAGATTGCCTCGACGTCGAAGATGATGAAGAGCATGGCGGTCAGATAGAAGCTGACGGCGAATTTGCGCCGGGCGCCGGAGCGGGGCACGATGCCCGACTCATAGGGAAGGTCCTTGGCCGCCGAGGGCCGGTGACCCGCGAGCCACGGTGGGAAGAAGAGAGCGATGAGGCCAAAAATGAAGACCGCAGCGAGGAAAATGAGCAAGGGAAAGTAGTCGCTCAGCACGGTACGCGGCTAGTTTAACAAAGAGGTTTCCGAATACAGACCACCGATCGAGCGCCCGTGCTCGAATCAGGTCAGCGCCCTATGGCCGCAGGTCCTCGAGCTCCCACAGTGCACCCGGGTGATGTGGCGGCGGGAAGCGACTGTCGGGGTTTTCGTCGCGAAACTGGCGGGAATGTTTGCGAAAACGGCACACGGTGCACGTGTACTGTGCCTGCACAGGAATCGGATCGCCGGGTTTGAATCGGTCGCCGATCCGAAAGCGCTTGCCCGGTTCGGACCGCGGCGCCGCCTCACCGGGCGACCAGGCGCCGCTTTCCACCAGGGCGCGCGGCGGCACACCACCGTTCGCGTCCGGCTTGACCTGCGCAGCCGAGGGCGGTTTTGGGAAGTACGACGGGGCCGCCGAGCCGGCTTTGCGCGGGTCGCGTGTCCAGCCCAGGGCGTTGATTTCTCGGAGGTAGCGCTTGAGATAGACGCGCTGCTTGACGTCACTCACGTCGACGATCTCCTCGAAGGGAATGAAGAGGTCGGGCTGACCGGGGTTGCCCACCCGCATGTAGGGCTCGCTCGACACGAAGAGCGCTTGCGCGGACTGCGGCGGTCCCTCGAAGATCTCGCGCACGACGCCCAACTCGCCATCGCGCGCCTCCACCGTGTCGCCCACGCTGACGACCCACTGGACTACGGGCATGAGACATCTCCCACAGTCATGGAACCGCGCGTATTGTAAGTGAGATGGCCGACGAGAGGTTCGGTCCAAACACGGCCGAAGTCGAGGCGCTGCTCCACCGGCTCCGTCGGCTGACGCCGGACGAGTGGGAGCGGGTGGCAAATGCCGCCCCTGGGGTGGGCGCCGTGCCCGACCTCGAGGTCAGGCAGGCTCCCGAATACTTCAAGGCTCTCGAGGTCGCAACCCGGATCGCCAAGAGTGACGTCTTCCCCGGGTCGGAGTCCGCCTTCTACGATGCGATGCGCACCGCCCAGCTGGTCGCCGACGCGAGCGCCTTTCAACCCTCCACCCGCCCCGAGCCGGCGAGCTCGGCGGTCGTCGACGAGCGGCTGCCCCCGGA
>JALYYE010000082.1 GCA_030946735.1 Candidatus Dormiibacterota bacterium | reverse complement strand
ACCTCTTTGGACTGGAAGTTGTCGCCGGTCCTGGAATCGTTTTCCTGGATGGACTCGGCGTCTGCGTCCTCGCAGGCGTCCTCGTCGAAACGCATATGGGCTGTGCCGCCGCGACCGTCCGAGACATCGCCCTCGCCATCACCTTCGTGGCATGGGCCCGGACCGCCGTTCTGGACGGACGCCTTGAAGTTGTAGCAGCACACCCCATCGATCTCCAGGGGAACCGTGTCCGCCTCGGCCGTGGCATTGGTCTCAGCCCCCTCCTGGATGGTCGCGGCCAGTGCGTAGCCGCCAACCTCCTCGAGCAGGCTGTTAGCCGTCGGGCTGCCCACGTCGGCGACTTTGACCCTGACGGTGACCGTGCAGGGGTTGTCCGCCGAGGGGGACGCCGGGCAGGTGATCGTCCCGCTCTCCGTCTGTCCGGTGAACGTGCCAGCGCCAGGCTCCGGATAGGTGAGCACGTGTGGGAAGCACGCCGAGACAGAGCACAGGTCAATGCTCTGGGCCGCTCCGGCGTAGAAGCTCGGCTGGTTTGCAGCCGTGTTCTCCATCGCAGCGTAATAGATCGTGTTCCCCATCTGCCAGCGAGTCACGTATTGCAGGTTGGTGCTGCCGGTGATCGCCGCGGCCGTCAGGGCCGGGCTGGAAAGGTCGGTCACCTGCATGGTCACGCTTAGCGTCTGGCCATCCGACGAAAGCTGAAGGCCGCTTGAGCGGATGTCCATCCCGCGCTGATTGGTGCCGCCGATGACCGGGAAGAGCGCGTCCCGGGCGGGATCGCCGAGGCCGCTAACGGGTGCATTGGATGGGCCCGAGACCGCGGTACCAAACAAGCCCATGCCAGAGGATTGGCGCGCGACCGTGATCACGCCGGCACCGCAATGGTCCACAGCCTGGGCGGTGCACTGGTTTGGCCGCTGAACCAACCCATTCGATGTGTCGTCGTAAACAATCTCGGCAGCACCGGTGCGGTCAATAGTGACTACGAAGAAGTCGGCGAGATTCCGATTGCCGGTGGAGAGGATACAATTCGCGCCCTGCAGGCAGATGTCGTCGTAGTGCATCGGGTGCGGCGTTACCTTGACCAGCGTTCTAGTTGGCGACGAACCAGTGAGGGCACCCGATGCGGCATTAGTGGGAAACACCACCTGGGACATGAAGACGTTCCAGGTCTGCTGGTTGTGGCTGCTGGGATCGACTTGCTTGTCCGAGCCGTACCAGACGGCGTCGGCCCGACCAGGGCCGCCGGCCTTGATCCACGGAAAGACGTTCGTCGCATCGCCCGTTGCCGTTGACCCGTCACTCACCTGGACGGGTGCGGTCCACTTCGTCCAGTTCGTTGTGGGGCTGGCCCCGCTGACGAAGACCTGCCGGTCCGCCGGGTTGTTGCTGCTGATGCACCAGACGACGAACAGGTTGCGGCCGCTGTCCATCGAGAGGACAGAGAACAGGGTGTCGGGCCCGCCGGTGGGCGTGTCCGCGATCTTGATCAGCTTCGTCAGATCCTGGCCGGTTCCGGTCGCATCCAGGAAGTGGAGCGTGCCGGTCGAATCCGGCGTCCCGATATTCAGGTAGAGGCCCGGGATCGCCGTGCTGGAGGTTCCGCACGTCTTGGTGTCGCAGGCGGCCGCCTGGAAGACCTTGCCAGTGACCTGGTCGATGGCCGGGTACCCATCGGCGCCGAACGGCGAGTACACGACACCCGTCCCCGGAGGAAGCTCGTCTCCGGTCGCGTTCGTGTAGGTGAGGCCGTCAATGCTCTTGTTCCACTGGGCTCCGTTATTTGGACCTGGGCCCGCGAGGTTGTTGTACTCGAGGTAGATCAGCGGCCTCGTGCCGCCTGCCGCCCTGTAGGCCGACTGGTTCGGCGTGCCGGGGGCAGGGTCATACACCGCCAGCCATTGCCGGTCGGCACCTCCGCTTCCGGGCAAGCAGCCGATGACGTTTTCCTGATCGGATGCCCCGGAATTCGTCGGTCCGGTTACGGCGACTCGCAGACAGGCGAGGGCATAGAGGTCGGCGAAATACTGCTTGCCGCTACGGTCGAAGTTGATGTCGGTGTCGCCGCCGCCCGGCCCCGGGCCCGGAATCCCGATGATGGGATCTGGCGGTCTCTTCTGCGCCATGACCCGGAAGGTGTGGCCGCCGTCCACGGAACCGAACCATGTGCTCCGCTGGGTGCCGGTCCCTGTTGGTCCGCTGACGAACACCCGTCCCTGCGAGTCGATGCCGATGTCCGGCTCGCCGTTGGTGTGGATGGGGTCGACGACGGTGGGCGTCTCAAAGCCGATCGACGGGGCGGCGCTAGCCGGCACAGATCTGGCTGGTGCCACACTTACGAATGAACCAAGCACGATCGCGGCGGCCGGGACCATGAAGCGTAGTCGAGTCATGCTGACCTCCTCTACCGCAGCTGAATGGAGCCGCTGAGTAACGAACCGCTGATGGCATGGCCGTCGCTGAGCACAAGGCTGAATACGCCAGGCAACACGCCGTTGTCGACGCCGAGCATCGTGAAGGTGACCGGATGCCCCGCGTTCGTGCCGTCGCCCAGGATCGTGACGGTGTGGGCGATGTCGTCAAACGTCGCCGCCGTTATCGACGTGGAGTGGAAATCAGTCCCCGATGCGGGGTCTTGCTCGTCGACGGATTCCGTGTCGCCGGCCCCCTCGCACCCGTCGCGATCGAAGTGGAAATGCGCGCTGTCCCCGTTTCGACGGTTGATGTTGCCATCTCCGTCAGCTTCGTGGCAGGTCTGAAATGGCGGGGTGGCCACTGCAGGGTTGAAGTCGTAGGCCGGGGCGACATCAACGAGGTTGAACAAGGTGCCGCCAATACCTGTACCGAAGGTATTGGGCACCGCTTCGGCGTTGCCATTGAGCGTCATGCTGGCGGCGGTGACGCTGTAGAGCAGACTGCTGAGAGGGTCCAGTTCCTTGACGGCGTCGACCGGCACATTGATCGTGATCAGGCCGGGCGCCGTCGCCGTGTAGGAGCCAGTGACCTGGGTCGATCCCGGGTAGGTCATCGTGATGCTGCCGGTAAACTCGAGCGCGTTCTGACCAACCCAGAAGGTCGGTGCCGCGCCGGCCACCGACTCCATGTAGGCATGGAAGAAGGCGCCACCGCGCTGGTCACTGCTCGATGGCACCTTCCATTGCGTGTTCCACACGAGCGTCGTGCCCTGCGCGCCGGGACCCGGCGCCAGGCTCCTCAGGTCGGCAACCAGGGCTTCGACCTGGTACTGCTTCTTGTCACTCGACATCGTTATTTGCGAGCCGAGGATTTCCAGATTTGGCTGGTTGGGCGAACTGGTCCCGGCCGAATCGAGCGTGGCTGGGTGCTCCCCAACCGTCACCGAGTTAACACGTAACGGGGCGCCGTGGACGACAGGCGCATTGGCGAAGACACTCGAGCCGCCGTTTTGCCGGACGAACATCCCCTGCGACGCCAGCGCCTCGGTATCACTGTTCGAGTCGGCGTACGAAATATTCGCCTCCCCCTCACGCCCGATGCGCAGCTGGAGGAAATCGCCAAGTGTGCGGTCTCCGCTCTGGCCGCCCATCAGCGTTTGCACGCTGCCGCGATGGATGAAGTGCTCGCTGGCCAGGATCGGCTGCGTCCAGGTTGGGTTGCTGCTGGTGAAGTCCAGCGACTGCATTACGTAGAGACTCCAGTCGCCGTTGACGGAGCACGGTCCGTGGGCGCCCGGCGGCGCGGGGGTCGTCGTCCCGTACCAGGCGAGGTCGACGCGGCCGGCGTCGCCGGCGGCCGGCCAGGCGAAGACGTTGGTGTGCAGGTCAGCCGTTGGGAGCGGGCGAGGCGCCGACCAGCTGTCACCCTGACTGGTCGACGACGAGACCGAGTAGTAGAGGAGGGTGTCGCCGGTGATGAAGTTGGGACACGGTCCGCAGGGCGCCTGTTCCCACACCGCGAGGAGGTTGCCCGCCCGGTCGATCGTTAGCGTCGGGAAGTCGCCGCCATTAACGGTGTGCTCGTCGCCGAAGATCGGCTTGTCGATGCAGTTGGCGTATCCGCTCAGCGCCAGCGCCGTCACCGGGACGATGTCGCACCGCGCCATGCGGATCTGGTTGAGCGCGTCATTGTTGTGCATGACGAAGACACGTTTCACCGACCCATAGGTGAAGACCTCGTCGTTGCCCATGATCCCTTCGTCACAACCCTGCGTCAGCACCTGTGGAGTACCGAACACCAACCCTGCGGTGTCCGGGAGGTCCGGTAACGGGGAGCGCGCAAAGACGAGTTTGTTGCTGAACGCGGCGTTGGCCGAGGTGCACGCGCCAATCGATAGCGGCGTGGCGTTTGGCGCCACGTTGTACGCAAGCGTGATCGAGCCGCCGGCTAGCGGATCGCCATCGACCGCGTACCAGGGACGGTCGTCGGGTGTCGTGAACACGGAGGTGCAGGTCGGAAGCGCGGTCAGCGTGCGGCCGTGGTCCTCCGAGCGTGCGGTCCCGTAGTTGGTTAGCGCGAGGTCGTTGATATAGAGCCGGTCGGCGGAGTCGGTGGCGA
>JALYYE010000081.1 GCA_030946735.1 Candidatus Dormiibacterota bacterium | reverse complement strand
CAGCAACCACAGCAAGCCCGCGACGATGAACGACCGCCCGACCCTTGGTGCGATCACTCGATTCGGTAAGCCTGGACCGAGGCATGCCGGCCTTTGACCTGCACGGGTGGCAAAGCCTGCGCTTTTATCGACCCGTCCAGCGCGCGGTATGTCGCCTCGCTGAGAATCGTCTCCCCACCCGCCGCGAATTGCTGTAAGCGCTGGCAAAGGTTCACGCTATCCCCGACCAGCGAGTACTCCAGTCGCTCTTCCGACCCCAGGAGCGCGGCGGCCACCTGTCCAGTAGATAGGCCGATCCCGAGGTGAAATGCGGGCAGCCGCTCGGCGGCCCAGTGGGTGTTGACAACTGTCTGCGCCTCATGCATGGCCCGGGCGGCGGCGAGCGCGCGCTGAGCATGGTCCTGCTCCGGCAGCGGTGCGCCGAAGACGGCCATCACCGAATCCCCGACGAACTGCATCACGGTGCCGCTCTGCGCGAGGATCGCACGATTCATCTCGCCACGGTGCTCGTTGAGCTGACCGGCCAGGATGGTCGGGTCGGCATCCTCGGCGATTGTCGAGTAGCCGCGGATGTCCGACATGAGGATGGTGACGGTCAGAGTTTCGGTTCCACCGATGTTGCGGCCCTCACGCCGCAGTTTCTCAGCGATTCCGGTGGGCAGCAGCCGGCTCAGGCTCTCGCCCTGCTCCTCGCGATCGACGATCGCCTGGTGCAGCAGCTTGAGGCGCCGCAGCGCTCCGGCCGCCCCGCTGCTGGCGGCCTGGGCCAGCTTGAGAAAGAGCTTCTGGATGGCGTCATCGACGTCGGCGGGCGTGGTGCCGTGCGCAACCGCGATCGCTTTCATCGGCCGTCCTTCGGCGAGCAGTTGCAGCAACTCTTCTTCCTCAGGCGACAGGTCGGTCCCCTGGCTGGCCGGCCGTACCAGGGCCTCGACGATCCGAGGGTCCAGCATCGAGCCGCCGGTCGTCACGGCGCGGATGGCGCGGAACAGCTGGTCCCCTTCCGCCACGCGGTCCTTTAATAGATACGCGTAGCCGGCGGCGCCCTCGCTCAGCAGCGAGATCGCATAGTCGGGTTCGTCATATTGCGACAGCACCACGATCCCGGTCCCTGGGTGGCGCTTGCGCACCTGCTTGGCCGCCTCGATCCCCTCGCGCTGGAACGTCGGCGGCATCCGGATATCGGTCACGACCACCTGCGGGGCGGCTTGCTCGGCTCCGGCGACCAGTCCGTCATAGTCGCCGGCCACCCCCACGACCTCCATGTCCGGAGCGCTGCCGATCAGTGCGCGCACTCCCTCCCGCACGATGAGATTGTCGTCGGCAAGGAACACGGTGATCCTGGTTTCGGGCATCGCCCCCTATTGAGCCTCAGGGAGTCCAATTGGTCAAGTGAGGTAGCTACGAGGTTATCGCTGGTGCTGACCGCCTCGAAGCAACAGGCTCGCAACACGTAGACTCCCCGTGGTGCGCTTGTTTTTTTGCGGTGTGAGAGGTTCGACGCCGTCGCCGGGGCCTGCGTTCGTGCGATATGGTGGCAGTACCTCCTGCGTTGCGCTTGCCCACAACGGACAGGCCCCAAGCCTAGTGCTCGACGCCGGCACCGGCCTACAGCGTCTGAGCCCGCTGCTGGACGGCCGGCCGTTTCGAGGCTCGATTCTCCTTGGTCACCTGCACTGGGACCACACCCATGGCATCCCGTTTTTTGCGGCGGGCGACCGTCCCGACGCCGAGGTTACGTTGGTGATGCCGGCCCAGGGTGATCCGGCCAACGTGCTGGCGCGCGTCATGTCCCCACCCCACTTCCCAATCAAGCCCGCCGAGCTCCGCGGCAAATGGCGCTTCCTCGGGATCCAGGAAGGCCCCCGGGCCGTCGAGGGCTTCGATGTCGTCGCCCGCGAGATCCCACACAAAGGCGGCCTCACCTATGGATATCGGGTGACCGGCGCCGGAGCGACGATCGCCTATCTCTCCGACCACAGCCCGATCGCGTTTGGGCCGGGGCCGGCCGGCCTCGGCGCGTATCACCCGGCCGCGATTGCCCTCGCGCGGGGAGCCGACCTGCTGATCCATGACGCGCAGCTGACGAGTGCCGAGTTCGCGACGCTCTCCCCCTTCGGGCACTCGGCCATCGAGTATGCCGTCGGTCTCGCCGAAGCCGCCGGCGTCAAGCGGCTGCTCCTCTTTCATCACGACCCGGCGCGGACCGACGACCAGATCGATGCGATCGTCGCGGCCCATCGCGGCAATGCCATTCCGGTCCAAGCGGCCGCGGAGGGCACCGTCATCGACATTGGCTGACGCTCGGTTCGATGCGGTCGTCGTCGGCTCCGGACCGAACGGGCTCGCGGCAGCCATCGTCCTCGCCGGAGCCGGCAAGTCGGTCCAGGTACTCGAAGCGGAATCAATCATCGGCGGTGGTGCCCGGTCGGACGCGCTCACCCTTGCCGGATTCGTTCATGACATCTGCTCTTCGGTCCTGCCGCTGGCGCACGCATCGCCGTTTTTCCGCACCCTGCCCTTGTCGGAGTACGGGCTCACCTACGACCATCCCGCGGTTCCCCTCGCCCACCCGCTCGATGACGGCTCGGCGGCCGTGCTCGATCGGTCGGTTGACGTGACGGCGAGTGGGTTGGGCGGAGACGGCGCCGCCTACCGCCGCCTGATGGATCCGATCGTCCGGCACGCGGACATGTTGACCAGTCAGTTCCTCGGTCCTCCTCGCCCATCGCTTCACCTGCTCACGCTGGCGCGCTTTGGCATCCCCGCGCTGCGCTCCGCGGCCGCCCTGGCCGCCAGCCGCTTCCGAACCGCGCACGCGCGCGCGCTCTTCAGCGGGCTCGGGGCGCACTCGATGCTCTCGCTCCGCCGGCCGGCGACCGCCTCCTTCGGCCTGGTGCTCGCCGCGGCCGGCCACGCTTATGGGTGGCCGTTTGCCCGCGGTGGATCGCAACGCGTCGCCGACGCGCTCGCCGCCGTGCTCCGGTCACGAGGCGGAACGATCGCCACGGATCGCCGCGTCGGCAGCATGAGCCAGGTGCTGGACGCTCGGGTCGTGCTGTTCGATCTCACGCCTCGCCAGGTCCTTCCCATCGCGAGCGGCCAGTGGCCGGACGGCTTCAGCCGGCAGCTGCAACGGTTTCGGTACGGGCCGGGTGTGTTCAAGGTCGACTGGGCGCTCGATGGCCCCATCCCGTGGCGCGCCGACGCTTGCCGGCGTGCCGGCACTGTTCACGTTGGCGGCGCGTTCGAAGAGGTCGTCGCGGCCGAGGACGCGGTGGCCGCGGGCCAGGTGGCCGAGCGGCCATTCGTGATCCTCGCTCAACCCATCGTCGCCGACCCGACGCGCGCCCCCGCCGGCAAGCATGTCGGTTGGGCTTATTGCCATGTCCCCAATGGATCGACCGTCGACATGCGCGAGCGGATCGAGGCGCAGGTCGAGCGATTCGCCCCAGGCTTCACCTCGCGGATCCTCGCTCGCCACGTCATGAATCCGGTCGACGTCGAACGCCACAACGCGAACAACGTCGGTGGCGACATCAACGGCGGCATGGCCGACCTGCGGCAGCTCTTCATCCGCCCAACGCCGCGCCTGTACGCCACACCGAACCGGCAGCTTTATCTCTGCTCGGCGTCGACCCCGCCGGGCGGCGGCGTGCACGGGATGTGCGGCTACTTCGCGGCGCGCAAGGCGATCGAGCGGGCGCACTGGTCATGACCCGAAAGCGGGTCCTGATTCTTGGTGGCGGTCATGCGGGCGTCCGTTGCGCCCGCGAGCTGATCAAACACCGGCGGACGAGCGATGAGATCGACATCACCATCGTCAGCCGCGAGAACGTCGAAGTCTGGCACGGATTGATGCCGCAGATCGTCTCCGGCGTGCTTCAGGCGCAGCACGTGCTCATCCCGCTCCGCGAGATCCTTCCCGGAGTCACCATCTACGCGCGGGAGATCGACTCGATCGACCCGCTCAAGCGACGGGTCACGCTGAGCCTGGACGGCGAGGGGGACGAGGTCGCGCTGGAGGCGGACTATCTCGTGATCGCACTGGGTTCCGTGACCGACCTTTCCCGATTCCCCGGCTTGACCGAGCACGCGCTGCAAACTAAGACCATCGGCGACTTCATCCACCTGCGCAACCACCTGATCGACATGCTGGAGGCGGCCAGCGTGACGACCGAGGCCGCCGAGCGACAGCGGCGCCTGACCTTCGTCATCGCCGGCGCTGGCTACGCGGGGGTGGAGATCGCCTCCGAGGCGAACGAATTCCTCCGCGCCTCCCTTCGCTCCTATCCAATGATCTCGCCGGCCGAGCTGCGCGTCATCACGGTCGACATCCTCACCCGTGTGCTTCCCACCTTCAACGATCGGCTCGCCCAGCGCGTGCTCGACCGGATGCGCCATCGCGGCATTGAGCTTCGGCTGGGCGTCGGCATCAAAGAAGCCACCGCCGGCGCGATCGTGCTGGCCGACGGGTCGCGGATCGAGACCCGCAGCATCATCGCCACAGTCGGCATCGGCACCAACCCGCTGGTCCGGGGAATGCCACTCGAGCTGCAGCGGGGACGCATCCCCTGTGATCCGTTCTGCCGCGTCCCCGGTTGGCCCGGCGTGTATGCCGTTGGGGACAACGCGGCGGTTCCCGATCCCGGCAGCGGCCAGCCCTACGGCGCGATGGTGATGGTCGCGTTCGGCGAGGGCGCCCAGGCCGCGCGCAACATCCTGGCCGATGTGCGGGGCCAGCCACCGGAGCCGTGCCGCCCGACCCGCTTCGGCGAGGTCGCGCTGCTCAGCCGGCGGTACGGCGTCGCGCAGGTCCGTGGGATCGCGTTGCATGGATGGCCCGCGTCGGTCGTCTCGCGGACGCTGTTCCTCTCCTTCATGCCCACCTGGCGGCGCCGGCTCGCCCTGGCGTCACACTGGATGGGCAGTGCACTGTTACCCGATCACCTGACGCCACTCCCGCTCGGGCGCAGCAACACGGTCATCCCGATGCGGTTCGGCCCCGGTGAGGCGATCGTGCGCGAAGGCGACATGAGCGGGCGCTTCTACATCATCACAACAGGCGAGGTGGAGGTCGTGCAGCAGGTCGACGGTAGGGAGCGCCTGATCCGCCGACTCGGCCCGGGCGACCATTTCGGCGAGATCGCGCTGCTCGGCAACCGGCGGCGGACGGCGACGGTCCGCACCGTGACCGCCACCGGTGTGTTGAGCCTCGCCCGCCAGGATTTCGCGGCGCTGGTGGAGCACTTGCCGGCGCTGCAGGGTGCGCTCGGACCGCCCGCCGACCGGCAGTAGGTTTAGCGGCTTCCGGCCGTCAAGACTTCGGCGGTCGCCGCCACGGCGGCGCCATAGGCGAGGTGCCCGAGGAAGCCGCGGAGGTGCGTTGAGAGCGGATACGCTCGGTCAGGCGCGCTCAATCCCAGTGCCGGCGTCAGCCCTTCGTCAACGACGATGAAGAGCGCCATGCCGGAGACCAGTCCCGCGACCACCGGGTTGAGGTGGAAGAGCCGGCGCAACGCCACGTATAGCAACCCGCCGGCTATCCCAACGGTGTACGGCATGAGCGACGCGGCGGCGCCGAGCTGTTCCTCGCTCAGCGTGACGCCGAGTGCATCCGCGGCCTTCCTGGCGCCGATCCGGTACGGGGACCCAGGACTGACGGCCTTCTCGCGTTGCTTGTCCTTCTCTGGCGCCATCTCATAGAGCTTGGTCGTGACCGGATTCATCACTTTCGTGCCGACGTAGCCGCCGATGACACCCGCCGCGGCGCCTGAAACCAGCCCCCTCTTACGCAACGTTGTACTCCCTCGGCTCACGGCCACAGGTCTACTGGCCAAACCAAGCCTCGATCTTGGCCGGGGTGTCGAAATACCCCGTCGGAAACTTGCCTGGCGGCTCGAGAGCGGGCGAGCCCGCCGCTCCAGGCGAGCCTTCCGCTAGCAAGAAGGCGAATTTGGTTACGCCGGCGCGGTTATATCGGGGAATCACATGCTCATCGCGCCACGCCGCGATTTCGGGACCGGGCCGGTGGCGAAACTGGCGCACGTTGATGACGAGGTTCGGCTGCCGCCGCGCCTCGGCCTCGGCTGAAAAGCGGTCGAGCCAGGCCCTGAAGTCGTCATCGGTCATCGCCGCGCTACCCTCGAGCCACTTCAACTCGAGCAGCTGGTGATCCAGGTCCTCGAGCAGCACGCCGAACTGATCACGATACAACTCCGTGCGAACGGTGGTATTGCTTGCCATCAACGCCTCCTCCTCTGGGCCGACGCACGGCCATGCCACCACAATACGCCCGGCCGGCCCCCCGGACACCCTCCCCCGCTCGCGGGGGAGGGCGGGGTGGGGGCGTCTCGCGCGACTTAGCTCGCCTTGTTGGCGAATTCGTTCGTATAGGTCTCGGGAAGATTGGCGTTCTTGCCCTTGAACGACGAGACGTAGTTCTGAAGGATGCTCAGCACGGTGTGCGGGCCGGCCGCCGGCATCTTGCAATCGGTGCCGAAGATGGATAGCTGGTTTTTGAGCGCAGCGATGTACAAGTCCTTGCTGGGAACCAGGTAGTCGGCCGGCATTTTGGCGGCGATCTCGTCGGCGGTATGCGCCTTCATCCATTTCAGGGTCTTGACGTAGACGTTCACCAGCCGCTGGGCGACATCTTTGTGACTGTTGACCCAATCGTTCTTGGCGAAAATGCCGATGAAGGGATAGTCACCGCCAAGGGCGGCCCGGGTCGATTCCGGCGTACGAAGGTCGATCAGCACCTTGGCGTCGCCGCTCTGCAGCAGGCGGGTGATGGTCGGCTCGGTCGTCATGCCGGCGTCGATCGTCCCATTCTTGATGGCCGCGATGAACGTGTTGCCGGCGCCAACCGCGACGAAGCTCGCGTCGGATCCCTTGTAACCCGCCTTGCCCAGGAGCGCCAGGGAGATGGTGTGCGTGCCCGAGCCGATGTCGGTGACGCCCAGCTTCTTCCCCTTGAGGTCCGAAGCCGATTTGATCGAGTCAGCCTTTTTGGTCGCGACCATCTCCGCCTCGCCTGGCGCTATGCCGAACTGGCAGATGGTCTCGATCTTCTTGCCCGCCGCGTTCAGCTCGACCGGGTGACTGTAGGCCCCCGAGCCGGCATCGACGTTGCCCGCGACGACCTCGAGCTCGGTGCCCTGCCCGGAACCCTCGTCGATCAGCGTCACGTTGATCTTCTGGTCGTCGAAATAGCCGAGTTGCTTGGCAAGCATGTTCGGCAGGTAGATCTGCTTGTTGAGTCCGCCGACCATGAGCTTGAGGTCGACAGGCGTCATCGCACCCGGTGAGCTGCCACCACCGGCGCTGTTCGAGGCGCCACCGCAGGCGGCCAGCGCGACGGCCATCGCCACCGCCCCTCCCAGCGCAGGGAACGTCCGACGTTTAGATCCGTGCATTGATCGTTTCTCCTCCCTAGATCGGAATTTCGCCGCTAACACGATTGGGTCGCCACTTGATAAGCCGGTTTTCGAGCGCGGTAATGAGCCCCTCCGCGATGAGGGCGAGGACTGCCAGCACGAACATGCCGGCAAAGACGCCGTTGACGTCGAAGGTGTGCCCGGCGTTGTAGATCAGCTGCCCGAGGCCCGCGGTCGCCCCGAACAGCTCCCCGACGACGGCCCCGACGATGGCCAGCCCGAAGCTGATGTGCAGGCTGGCGAGAATCCAGGACAGCGCGGAGGGGATGATGATCTCGGCCGTCAGACGACGGTTGTCGGCACCCAGGATGCGCGCGTTCGCGATCAGGTTGGGGTCCACCTCGCGCACGCCCTGGAAGGCGTTGAAGAAGACGACGAAGAAGACCAGCACGACGGCGGTCGACGCTTTGCCCCATACTGACAGACCGAACATGATGGCGAACAGCGAGCCGAGCACTACCCTCGGGATGGCGTTCGCGCCTTTGATGAATGGCGAAAGCACTTCAGCGATGAGGGGCACCCGTCCGAGCAGAATGCCGAGCACAATGCCCAGGGCTGAGCCCACGACGAAGCCCAGGACGGCCTCCTCCATCGTGACGGCGGCTTGCAACCACAGCGGCCCCAATGCCGTTCCCTCGGTAACCCAGGTCCAGAGCCGGAGCACAACCCCCGATGGCTGCCCGACAAAGAATGGGTCGACCCAGTTCAGACGGGTGGACACTTCCCAGCTGCCAAGCCAGACCACGGCAAACAGCAGGCGCAGGCTGTAAACGAACAGTCGGCGTCGGCGCGCGGCGCGTGACCGGCGGACGGCGAGCTCGGCGGCGTTTCCCTCGCCCCCTTTTGGGGAACTGCTCACCGAACCTCCTAACCCCTCGCGCCGGGGAGGGTTGGGGTGGGGGCTATCCACGCTAGACCGCGGCAGCGTGCTTCTGACGCTCATAACTCACCAACACCTCATCGCGCAATTGACCCCAGATCGCCTCGTAGATTTCCGTGAATCGCGGCTGAAAGCGGATCTCTGCCACGTTGCGGGGTCGGGGCAGGTCAACCTGGTACGTGCCCTTGACCGTTCCGGGGCCTGCAGTGAGGACGACCACGCGATCGGCGAGCGCGATCGCTTCCTCGAGGTCGTGCGTGACGAACACCACCGACGCCGACGTCGATGACCAGAGCGAGAGCAGTTCGTTCTCCATCAGCGACCGCGTCTGGACGTCGAGAGCGGAAAATGGTTCGTCCATCAGCAGGATGCGCGGACCGTTGATGAGGCTCTGCGCGAGGCCAACCCGCTTGCGCATGCCACCGGACAGCTGGTGCGGGTAGCGATCCTCGAAGCCCGAGAGCCCGACGCGCGTGATCCACTCCCTCGCCCGCTCGCGCGCCTCGTGCCCAGGTACGCCGTGGTACCGTGGCCCGGCCGCCACATTCTCCAGAACGGTCTTCCAGGGGAAGACGGCGTCGCCCTGGAAGACGTAGCCGACGCCCTCGGTGATGCCCTTGACGGGGCGTCCCTCCACGCGGACCTCGCCCGCGCTGGCCGGCTCGAGGCCAGAGATCAGCGCCAGGGTCGTCGACTTGCCGCAGCCGGTCGGCCCCACCACGGCGCAGAACTCGCC
>JALYYE010000069.1 GCA_030946735.1 Candidatus Dormiibacterota bacterium | reverse complement strand
TCCAGGTTGGCGGGCCCGACGACGGTTGGGCGTTTCCCTCCGGACACGCGACGCAATCGATCGCCTTCTACGGGATGTTGGCGATCGTCCTCATCACCTGGTACGCGCCAAATCGCCGGTTGGCTTTAGGCATCGGCGCCGCCCTCATCACCCTCGTCGTGGGCGCCTCACGCCTTTACCTCGGAGTCCACTGGCTCACGGACGTCCTCGGAGGCTATGCGCTTGGGCTTGCCTGGCTATCGCTCGTACTGGCTGTGTCATTCGCCGCCGTCGATCGGAAGCACTTCGCCGTTGACGTACGACGCCGCATCTGAAACCAGGAAGACGATGGCGGACGCCACCTCGTCCGCCGTCGCGAAACGGCCGATCGGATTGCGCTCGAGAACGCGCCGAGCGATCTCCTCGTTGCCCCACAGTGCGGCAGCGAATTCGGTCTTCACGATACTCGGGGCTACGGCGTTGACCCGGATGCCGTGAGGTCCGAGCTCGGTGGCGAGCTGCCGGCTCAACATGATCAGAGCAGCCTTGGTCACCCCGTAGGAACCAAGCCCAAGCTCGGGCCGCAGTCCCGCGATGCTGGCCACGTTGACGATAGCGCCTCCGTGGGCCCGCATCCAGGCTTCGACGACCAACTTGGTAAGCACCAACGGTCCCCGGAGGTTGACCTCGAACGTCTTATCCCAGGCGCTGAGCTCGACGTCGAGTATCGGGCCAAAGTGCGGATTGGTCCCGGCGTTGTTCACCAGGATGTCGATGCGCCCGAAGCGCTCCATCACCTGGCTGACCAGCCGCTCTGAATCCTCGGCCCGACCCACGTGAGCGACGATCGGCGTGACCGCTTCGGCATGGCGCGCATTGATCCGATCCGCGGCCGCCCGCAGGCCATCGAGTTTCCTGCTGGAAATGACGACCCTGGCGCCCTGGTCCGCCAGCGCACCGGCGGTCGCCTCGCCGATGCCGCGGCTTCCGCCTGTCACGATCGCCACGCGATCGGTCAGGTCGAAGTCCGGCATTGCCAGATACTATCCGTTGCGATGGACTTCGACCACTCGCCGAGGGTGAAAGCGCTACAGAAAAAGCTCGACGATTTCATGGCCGAATTCATCTATCCCAACGAGCACACCTATCGAGACCAGGCGACAACCGAAGACCGCTGGCGACCACCGCCGATCATCGACGATCTGAAGTCAAGGGCCCGGTCGGCAGGGCTGTGGAACCTCTTTCTTCCCGGGTCCGACCTTGGCGCCGGGCTCACCAACCTGGAGTACGCCCCGCTCTGCGAAATCATGGGCCGCGTCCCGTGGGCCCCGGAGGTCTTCAACTGCTCGGCCCCCGATACCGGGAACATGGAGATCCTCGACCGCTACGGCACTCCGGAACAGAAGGATCGATGGCTGCGTCCGCTTCTGAGTGGAGAGATCCGTTCTGGTTTCGCGATGACAGAACCTGATGTCGCCTCCTCGGACGCGACGAACATCAAGAGCCGCATCATTCGCGAGGGCGACGACGTCGTGATCAATGGCCGGAAGTGGTGGACATCGGGAGCGATGGACCCACGCTGCCAGCTCTTCATCTTCATGGGCAAGACGGACCCGGAGAATCCCGATCGTCATCGGCAGCAATCGATGGTCCTCGTGCCCCGGAATACGCCCGGTGTCAAGATCCTGCGGTCGTTGCCTGTATTTGGTTTCGATGACGCCCCCCACGGGCACGCCGAGGTTGACTTCGTCAACGTCCGGGTGCCGGCCTCCAACCTGCTGCTCGGCGAAGGACGCGGCTTCGAGATCGCCCAGGCGCGGCTGGGCCCCGGCCGAATACACCACTGCATGCGACTGATCGGGGTGGCGGAAGTGGCCCTCGAACTCATGTGTAAACGCCTGACGAGCCGGGTGGCGTTTGGCAAACCTCTCGCCCAGCAGTCCGTATGGCTCGAGCGAATCGCGCAGTCACGCATCTTGATCGACGAGGCCCGCCTGCTCACGCTGAATGCCGCCTACAAGATGGACACGGCCGGTAACAAAGCGGCGCGAGCAGAGATCGCCATGATCAAAGTTGCCGCCCCCAACATGCTCTGCACGGTTCTCGATTGGGCGATCCAGGCGCACGGAGCGGCCGGCGTCTCCGACGATTTTCCGTTGGCTCATGCGTACGCCTATGCGCGCACGGTCAGGATCGTGGACGGGCCGGACGAGGTTCATCTCAACCAGCTCGGCCGGCTCGAGCTTGGCAAGTACTGACGACGTCGTCGGGGCGATGCGTTCGCTCCAACGCGCGTATTTGATCGGCGTCGAGGGCGTCACCGAAATCTGGCTCGTTCGGCATGCGGACGTCTACGACCAGCTCGAGGTGGTTTCAGATCCACCGCTGAGTCCGCTGGGCCGCACGCAAGCAGATCGCTTGGCGCAGCGGCTGAAATCGCTGAAGATCGACGCCGTCTACTCCAGTCCACTTCGCCGAGCGCTGCAGACCGCGGCGGCTCTGCGCGACCGGGTCGCGACCGATCCGAGGCTGACCGAGGCTCGCGCCAGCTATCCCGCCGGGAAGGTCGAACTCCAGGAAAGCCCTGCTGCGGTGATCCAACGAATGCAGGACGCCGTCGAGGCGGCCGTGGCCACGCACCCCGGGGGGCGCATTGTGATGGTGACGCATGGGATCGCGATCTTGACTTATCTCTGCGACGTCCTCCGGCTCGCCCCCGGCACGCTGCGGCTGTTCCCCGATTTCACGAGCATCAGCGTGGTCCGCGTCAAGGGTGACCGTCGGATGGCGGGTTCCCTTTGCGACACCGCCCACCTGGAACCGGTGCCATGACCGAGGCCGAAGAGCGGATTCGGAACGACCTCGCCGTACAGATCAAGGAGGCAGTGCGCGACGTTCGTCCAATCCCTGAGGGCCACTCCGGCTTCTCGTACTGGATCGAGCTCGAGGGGCGTCGCGGCGTCCTGCGCCTTCCTCCGCCGGGTGCTCGCATCGCCGGCCCGGCGGACATTCCGCGTCAGGCGCGCATCATGGCCGCGCTCCATGCTCAGGGCTTGCCGGTACCCGCTGTGATGGCAACTTCGACGGAACCCGTTGTCGACGGAAGGCCGTTCGTCCTGATGGAGGCAATCCACGGGGACCGCGTCGAGCAGGCGATCGACGCCGGGAGCAATCCGCTCGAGCTTGCATCCTCGGCCGTCGATGTCCTGCGCCGGTTCCAGGCGGTGCCCATTGAGAACACCGGCATCAACGCTGAAGACCCGATGCCGCTCGAGGCAGAGATCTCGCGCTGGACGTGGCTCATGGACCGGGCGCCCTCGGAGCTCACCGGACAGGCACCCCGGCTCGCCCAGCTGCTGATCGAGCGGCAACCACGACCCAGGCCGCCGGTTCTCGTCCACGGCGATTACCACTTCGGAAACATGCTCTTCGAAGGCGGACGCGTGGTGGCCGTGGTCGACTGGGAGATCGCGCAGCTCGGCCAGCCTCTCCTCGATCTGTGTTGCATCAGCCTCTCGCATGTCTCGGCCGATAGCGTCCGCGAGATGTACGGCGCCGACCTGAACGACTATCAGTGGTACCGGGCACTGACCTATTACAAGTACGCGGCGATCTTCGGCTACAACCTGATGCTGCACCGCCGCGGCAAGCGACCCGACCCGAGCTACGAACAGCGAACGGAGACGATCCTGGGATTCATCGACCAGGGCGTCGGCGTGCTCGGCTAGCGGTGGAAATTCGGAATCGCGTCGTGGTCGTGACCGGAGGCGGGGGAGGCATCGGCAGCGCCCTCTGCCGGCGCTTGGCGGCCGGCGGGGCGAAGCACGTGGTGGTGTCCGACATCGACCGCAAGGCTGCGGAGACAGTTGCTGCGGAGATTGGCGGCACGGCCGTGCCCGCGGATGTCACGGTGGAGTCGGACGTTGCGGGTCTGGTCTTTGGAACGGTTAAGGAATTTGGTCGAGTCGATATCTACTGCTCCAATGCGGGCATTGCCTATGGCGGTGGGCCCGAGGCGTCCGACCGGGCGTGACGACAGAGTTGGGACGTGCACGTCATGGCGCACGTCTACGCCGCGCGCGCCCTGCTCCCGGGGATGCAGGAGCGCGGTGAAGGCTACATCGTCGGCACCATCTCGGCCGCCGCGCTGCTCAATCACATCCTGGCGGCGCCCTACGCGGTGACGAAAGCCGCGGGACTCTCCTTCTTCGAATGGATGGCCATCGCCTACCACGACCAGGGCATCCGGGTCTCCGCGCTGTGCCCGCAGGGGGTGCGGACCGCGATGCTGGCGCAGGAGGGCGAGCGCAACTTTCTGAC
>JALYYE010000058.1 GCA_030946735.1 Candidatus Dormiibacterota bacterium | reverse complement strand
TTTGGCGTAAGCTTGCCCACCTGAGGAGGGGATGATGCCGGCACCGGCCCTGGAGGCCCGTGACGTCAGGCGCAGCCTGCCGCTCGGGCGAGAGCAAGTCGAAATCCTTAAGGGGATCAGTTTTTCGATCGGGCACGGGGAATTCGTAGCCCTCCTGGGTCCGTCGGGCAGCGGCAAGAGCACGCTGCTTGGCGTGATTGCTGGGCTCGACCGTCCGAACTCCGGCCAGGTGCTGGTGGACGGCGTCGACATCACACGCATGGGGGAAGGAAAACTCGCCCAGGTCCGGAACCGCAAGATCGGCATGGTCTTTCAGGCCTTTAACCTGATCCCGACCCTGACCGCACTGGAGAACGTAGAGGTGCCACTCTACGTTGGGGCGCGTGACGGATCGCCCGGCCTCCACGCGAGGCAGATGCTCGAGATCGTCGGCTTGGGCCACCGGTTGCACCACCGCCCCGGGCAGCTGTCAGGAGGCGAGCAGCAGCGGGTGGCGATCGCGCGCGCGATGGTGACCGAGCCCGCTATTGTGATCGCCGACGAGCCGACCGGAAACCTTGACGGCGCCAACGGTGATCGACTCCTGACGCTGATAGCCAAGGTGCAGAAGGAGTCCAACACGACGTTCCTGATCGCCACGCACGATGCCGATGTGGCGTTAAGAGCGGCCCGTCAGCTCCGTCTGGTCGACGGCCAGCTGGTCGGAAGCCCAGCAAACACCGCGTGAGCGCCCGCTTCTACCTCCGCTACACCCTTCGGTCACTGGTGCGGAATGGGAGCCGGACCATTCTCGCTGTCTTCTGTATTGGCGTCGGAGTAATGGCGATCATTGCCCTGCAGCTTGCCGCCCTCACCATCAGCCATGCCCTGACTGACAACGTCCGTGCCCTTAATGGCGGCGATGTCTCGCTGCAGATCAGCAATGCTCCCCTCAGCGACAAGGACCTCGCCTACTTCGACTCGCTCAAGCAACAGCGCGAGATCAGCGCCTGGACGGCCGTTGTCAGCCCGAACCTGGCCAGCGGGCGGCTCCGCGACAAGCAGCGTCCGGTGAACTACATCGGAGTCGACCCGACGGCATACCCGCTCGCCGGCACTGTGCGGCTCGATCATCCGGCAGGTGGAAACTTCCAGGAGCTGCTCAAGGTTCAGGGCCAGGGCGTGATCGGCCCGGTTGCCCGCGAACTGCTGGGAGCGCAGATCGGAGACCGGGTCCACTTGACCTCGGAGACAGGGAGTTTCGACGTGACCATCGCCGGAATTCTCCCTGCCACCGGGCTCGAGTCGGGCGTTGCAGTGTTCACGAGCCTGGACACGGTGAAGGCGGGTGCCACCCAGTCCTCCAGTTACGCGGCGGTCTACATGAACGCGCCGAACCACACGGCCATGGTCAAGACGGCCGGCGACGTGCGCCAGCAGTTTCCCCTCGGCCAGGTGAACACCACCGACGATGTCCTGAAGAACCAGCAGGAGAACACCAAGGCCATCCGGCAGTTCCTCCAGGTCGCCGGACTGCTCGCCCTCCTCGTCGGGGGGATCGGCGTGGTCAACACCATGCAGGTGCTGCTCTCGCGGAGCCGGATCGAGATCGCCATGCTGAAGACGGCCGGCTACCGCCGGCGCGACCTGTATGCCCTGTTCGGGCTGCAAGCGGTCGGGCTCGGGCTGACCGGCGGCCTGCTCGGAGCGCTGCTTGGGTTCGGCCTCAGCTTTGGCGTGATCAATCTGATCCAGGGCATTCTCCTGCAGGACTTCCCACTCGCGATCGATTTTGGCGTCATTCTTTCCGGCATTCTGATCGGCCTCGTCACGGCGCTGATCTTTGGCCTGCTACCTATTGTCCAGGCCGCGGCGATTCGCCCGCTCGCCGTCATCCGTGACCTGCCCGAGCGGAGCTGGCGGACGCGGCTGCAGACGGGCGCCCTCCTCCTCGTGCTCGCCGTTCTCTTCACGGCGTTTGCGGCCGTGATCCTGGACGACCTTAAGTTTGCGGCCATTGCCGTCTCCGGCACCCTGGCCGTGCTTGCCGTCCTGACGCTGATCTTCGGATTCATCGCCTGGAGCGTGAGCAAGATCCCGGTGCCTGAGCGATTTTCAGTCCGTTACCTACTACTCGCCGTGCCGGCCCTCCTGATCGCCGGCGCGGTCACCCTTGCCCTCCCGTCCGTTGGCATCGTGCTGGTGTTGTTCGCCCTGATGTTGCTCGCCGTCGTGGTACTGCCGCGTGCCTGGAAATCCACCGCCAAGCTGGCCTACCGCGGCATCGGCCGGCAACCGGGACGGACCGCGGCGACGCTGGTGGCCCTCTTCGTGGGGGTCTTCACGGTGGGGTTGATGCTCATCCTGGGTCAGGACATCCGCAGCCGCTTCAACGACCTGATCGCACGCTCCCTGACCTATAGCCTGGCAGCCGTCGAACGGGACTCGCGGGCGAATCTCATTGAGCAAGCTCTTCCAACCGTACCCGGGCTCCAGGGAACACGGCGGAACACCTTCGCCCTGGTGGTGCCGGTGGCGCTCAACGGCCAATCGATCGCGGAGGTGGCGGCCCGGGTCCAAAAGGCGACCGGCCAGGGCCAGAACGCCTTTTTTTT
>JALYYE010000014.1 GCA_030946735.1 Candidatus Dormiibacterota bacterium | reverse complement strand
ACGAACTTTCACGCGGACTTCGTTCGGACCACTTCACTGTCGGAAACGTACTGCATCGGCTTTCATCTCTCAAACAAGATCCTTGGCAGGGCATCTTCAAGATTCGTCAGCGGCTGCCGCAATTCCAGCATGCCGCGCGACGGCAGCGAGCATCTTCCTAGCGGATGGCCTTCATACGCGTAGAAGCCGAGGCCGTAAACTGCGGGAACGATCACAAAACGCGAAACGAAGCTGAGGCCGCGACCCGGTGGGGTCACTCTCGTGCGAATTTGAATCTCTTACCCGAGATCTGGCCGGAACCTAAGTGGCCTCCCGCGCTATCGACGGCGATGCAATCCCTGGGGGGAAACTCCCATCCGAAAACGCTCCGGCCTGCATAGGAATAGGAGAGCCTTCGTTCTTCTGCAATCAGCGCGTCTACAAAAGGGGCTGACGTATGGCGATCGACGAGCCGAACCTGGTCGTCAAGCCGCTTTAGCGCGGCGAGCTCTTCCTCCCGTCCGAGCTTCGCGTTTCGTACCGCTGATTTCAGTACCTGGATCGTCTGATGGTAGACTCGAAGGGGCACAGGAAACGGATGCCGGTCCTTGCCGCCATGCGCAAACGAAAAGCGCGCCGGGTCCGTGAAGCGGTAGGGCGCTCGCTCCATGCATGACTTCGGCAACCATCGCCAGCGCGCGTACCGTCCGCGCACCGATACCTGGAACGAGCAACAGTTCGGCGAAGTCGATAGGCGCCGATCCGCTGCGGCAGCCAATTGGCGAAAAGGCGCGGTGTCAGCACGTCGCTTGTCCGGACACCGTGATGGGCCGGCATAACCAAATGCGGCAGAGGAAGCTGCGCCGGAATGGTTGGTGTCGCTCTTTCGACCCAGCTCGCCTGAGCCGACAATTCGCGCGCGATCCCGTCCGGCCCCAAGGAGTGCAGAACGCCAAGCTGACAGCGGCGCGAGGCTCTAGCGTTATCCGGTCAGGTTGGTTCATATCCTGCCGCTCTGAAGTAGTTTTCACATTCGTTCTGTGGGAAGTGACTGAGGAGTCCGCTGATGCGGGTCCAGAGGGCTTCGATGGATCGTTCGGAAGCCTTTCGCAGGAGCGTCTTCAATTTCGAAAAGGCCATCTCGATCGGGTTCAGGTCAGGCGAGTAGCGCGGGAGGAAACGCAGCTCGGCGCCCTCGGCCTCGATCGCTTTCCTGATTTTCGGGCTCTTGTGCGAGGCGAGAGTGTCGATCAGGACGATGTCTCCCGGCGAGAGCGTTGGGGCAAGCACTTGTTTGACATCAGCGAGGAAACATTCGCCATTGATCGGGCCGTCGAGGACGAAGGGGGCGGTGACGCCATCATGGCGAAGCGCGGCCACGAAAGTCGTCGTCTTCCAATGCCCATGCGGCACTTTGGCATAAAGCCTTTGGCCGCGCCGGCAGCGGCCATGCGTGGGCGCCATGTTGGTCCTGAGCTTGTCGAAGGATGGCCCATGTCTCGTCGATGAACACGAGACGCTTGGGATCGAGCTGCTTCTGGTCTTCTTGCCAGCGCATCCGCTCGGCCGCTATGTCAGGCCGGTCCTGCTCGGCGGCGCGCACGATTTTTTTTAAAGGTGATCTTCTCCTTGGCGAAGAATCGCCAAATCGTGCCATAGCCGACGCGGACATTGCGCGCGGCAAGCTCGCGCCTTATGTCATGAAGCGGCAAATCGGGCCCCGCGGCGACGCGGGCGAGCAGCCAATCTCGCTCGTCTTTGAGACGCGAATTGCGCTCCCCACCCATCGGCTTGGCCGCGACGCTCCCGGTCCGCCGGAACCGTTGCGCCCACCGCACAACACTTGCTCACGCCGATGCTGAACCGTTTGGCCGCATCCCGGCAGCTTGCGCCCGTCACAACAGCCGCCACCACGCGGGTCCGAAGATCTTCCGAATAGGGCTTCGTCATTCATCCTGCTTTTTGTCCCGCGAGAGGCCAACGCAGTGGATTCGTCGGGCGCATTCCAAGTCTTCGAGGGGATGCGCGCGAGACAGATGAACCGGCGTAAAGACATTGGGGGTCGGCGCCCCCGCGGAGCTCAATTGGCCGCGTTGCCGCCCGCGAAGGCCGCGAGCAGCAAAACTAGCCCCAATCCCAAAACCGCGAGCGCGGCGCCGGCTTCGAACAGGCGTCCGGCAATCAGGGCCCGTCCGGAACCGGCTTTGGAATATTTGAGCGCCGCGGTTTTGGCGAGGACAGCCGCGCTGGCGAGCGCCGCAGTGGTGATCGCGGTGCCAAGCGACATCGCTATAACGGCAAAAACGCCGGTTGAAAAAATCCCTTGCGCCAAGGCGAAGACAAGAACGAGAATTGCACCAGAACAAGGCCGCGATCCTGCCGCCATCATCGTCAACAGAACGCTTTTCCAAGAAAATCCGGCCCCGAGCGTGCGCGGATCGGGCGCATGGAAATGGGCGCAACCTGGGCCGTGAACATGGTCTTGAGAGCAATCGTCGACGAGAAAGGCGCGGGCCGTCCCCTCCGCCGCAACGGCGACGGCGGGCGCGGCGCGCCAAGCGGAAAGAAGGGCCGTGCCTTTTACGTAAACCAAAGCGCCACCGAGAACCACTATGCCGGCATAGCTCGCGATCTCGACCGCGTTCGAGGCCGCCGTCATGTGCTTGGCCGTCGCCTTGAAGACCATGGCGCCGATGCCGACGATCGCCACAGCGCTAAAGCCTTGCAGGAGCGCCGCGCCAAAGGCAATCACGAGACCCCGCCGCAAGGCGCGCTCATTAGCGAGCATATAGGAAGCAATCACCATCTTACCGTGGCCAGGGCCCGCGGCATGAAAAATACCGTAAGCGAGGCTTAAACCCGCCAGACCCCAGGCTGCCGCGCCGCTTTGTTTGGCGGCACGGATGGCCCCGCTTAGCAGGCGATAAAAGCCCGCCTCCTGGGCCAAGATCCAGCCGCTCACACCTAGCGCGCTGCCAGCAGAGCCCTCATTGGCGCCGACCGCGAATGGGTGATGCACGCCCTGCCCCAGGGATTGGGACGAAGCCAAGACGACCATGCAGAGCAACGCAGGGGGCAAGACCGGCCGGGCGGCGGCAAGGCCTCGCCGCACGCGCCGCCAAACCGCCGCGAAGGAAAACTGGATTGAGTTCAACAGGGCCTCACGGACAAGCGACAATAATCCGGCTCGCGAGTTTGATTCCGAAATCATAGCCCGGCGAAAGACCGCTGAAAAAGGATTCCGAAAGTTTCTTGGTGTCATCGGCCGCCAAGGGCTTCGATCCGAGCAGATTGACCGAACATCCTTTTGGCGCGCCGGCCATGCCGACCGGATCTTGCTTTTCCATCTCGAAAGCCACGAAATAGGTTGGATCATAGACTTGAAAGGAGAAGGCTTTCGCTGCGCTGGCGGGGGTTTTCAACGGAAGCGTAAACCGGAGAACCACGAGTTTGTCCTCCCGCTGTTCCAGCGAATAGTCGAGAGGCGCCCCAAATTCGATCTTTGCGTTGGCTACTTTGGCATAAGTGAAAAAGTCGAATTCGGCCAGGGATTCGACATTGGTCTTGGCGAGCGGCGCCAACTCTTCCTTGGTCATGAGCTGGCCGTCCTTTCCCTGCCCCTCGGTCACGAAAGCCGAATACATCTCGTCGAATGTCCAGGCGTGGCGGATGGCCTCGATCTCGCCTTTTGCGTCAAAAATCACCTGTTCGCGCGCCGATACCCACACGTGCGGGTGCGCCGCCGCGTTTTGTGCGAGACCGGCCACGAAAACGGCGGTAAGGAAAAACCTCGAACAGAAACGCCTGTGCATGCAGAGCCCGTCGGGAGGCGCATTTCGCGAAGCAATCGCCCGCGGCGGACCACCTGCCTCGAGGCAGGCTTTATGACTGCGCAAGTCTGGCCGAAGAAAGGCGGCGATGGAACGTCGGCCGGCAAGCGGTAGGCGGCCCTGAAGCCGCCGAAGCGCCAACCACCCGCAAAGCCTCGCATCGATCCTTGACAAAAAAGACCGCCGCTCAGGATGAGGGCAAGGCTTTTGACACGGGCTTGGTAATGAACTTTGTGATATTCGAAGGTGGACTATTCCAGACGCGATGGGATTCTTTCAAGTGCATCCGTGCAACAGTCGCGAACCATTTTGCACACATATCCAAAAAGCCTCTTGCCGGTCGAATACCGGAAATCTAGTCTTGGTCATGTTTGGCAGACCAAGAGTTATCTGGATTATGGGCGAGACATCATGCGGCGGGCATATGGTATTTCGAAAATTCCGTGGCTTGGCGCGGCGCTTTGGCTGTCGGGAATGGCGCGGGGCTT
>JALYYE010000373.1 GCA_030946735.1 Candidatus Dormiibacterota bacterium | reverse complement strand
CCGACCAGCACGCGACCGATGGCGCCTTCGACCGGCTTCACCAGTGGCTCGACGCCCGCCTGGCAGCTGGCAGCCTGGCGGTGGTCGACGCCACCAACGTCGAATGGATGCGGCGAAGCGAGCTCATCAGCCGTGCTCGTCATCACGGGCGGCCGGCGATCGCCATTGCCTTCGACCTGCCGCTCGAGCTATGCCTGGCGAGGAACGCGGCGCGGCGGCGGACCGTCCGCCTCAACGTCATCCGGCGGCAGCACGACGAGCTGCACCGCAGCGTCGACCGCTTGGACCTGGAGGGCTTCAGCGCCGTCGATGTGCTGCGGACCGAAGACGAGGTCGAGCGCGTCGTCCTGCAAATATCAAAGGGCCCGGTGGCCCCGGCCCTTTGACGACGCCGCGTAAAGGTTATTGATCGCATCCTGGCCGGCGGCCGATACGGCGACTTACCGGCTTCGGACGTGCGTTTGCGCCTAGGCGCGCTTGCGAAGTTCCTCGGGCTTGAGGATCGTGATCAGGCCGCCCTCCTGCTTGATGTCGCCATGCACAGTGAAGCGGTGCAGCGCGCGGTTCACGTTTTCACGACTGGCCGAGACCATCGAGGCCAACGTGCGCTGAGAGAGCCTAACGTCGATGCGGATGCCTTCCGGAGTCGAGCGCCCGTGCGACTGACTCAGGTCGAGGAGCTTCCGGGCGACTCGACCGGTGATATCGAGGAAGGCGATCTCCGCCAGGCTCTCGTCGACCTGCTGCACATACCGGGCCAACGCCCCCATCAGGTGCCGGCTCATTACCGGGTGCTGATCGAGGAAGGACAGAAGGGAGTCCTTGGGCACGCTCACGCATTCGGTCAGCTCCATCGCCTGCGCGTCCGCCGTCCGGGCCGCATCGCCCGACAGCAGCGCGATCTCACCGAACGAGTCACCCGGCACCAGGATGGCGTAAACGGCCTCTGCCCCGCCGCGGCCCATCCGAGAGATCTTGACCTGCCCCCGCCGAATTACGTAGAGGGCGTTGCCGACGTCAGCTTCCCGAAAGATGTAGCTGCCCTTGCGGAAGGTCCGCGACTTGGCGGTTAGCCCGAGCGCCTCGAGATCCTGCCGCGGCATGCCGCTGAAAAGGGTGCACTCGGCGAGGACCGCGACCAGGTCCATGGCGCCATCATATGGCGGGGAAGCCGATGGAGGGCAGCCCGCGCGACCACCCTCCCCACGTTCCCTGGTGTGCTAGTCAGCGTGACTCTGCGATTCGACCGTTGCCTGCGATTCGACGGTTGCCTGCGATTCGACGGTCGCCTGCGATTCGACGGTCGCCTGCGATTCGACGGTGTTCATCGCGTGCGCATTTGCGGCGCGCGCTGCGGCCTGCTGTTCCGGTGCCGCACCGGCCCGAACGGCCACATCGCCAGCGCCGGCTTGGAGCTGCTGCTTCTCCGCCTCGGTCAGGGCGAATCCGCGGACGGCGCCTTCAAGGTCGGTCTGCAAGCGGCTGCGGAACTGGGCATCGCTCGACGCTTTCCGCAATACCTCCTCAAGGGCTTCTTGGCTCATGTTTTCACCTCCTTTCCAAGGGGATTCATCAATCGCACTCAGGATGAAGCCAGATTGTCGCGTCGACGGCGTCGTGAATCACTTTTTCCCTGTGTCGTTTGACACAGCCTCCGGGCGATCCCCGAGGAACTCCATGCGAACCGGCTCCGATCGCGGCTTGCAGACGCCGCAGTAGAGGGCGTCCTCGACCGCCAGCCCGTAGAGCGTGCCGTCCGCCGGATAGACCTCGAGGACAAACGAATGCAGCTTGGCATCTTGCCGGCACACCGCCCGGCCGCAGAAGCGGCAGGTTCCATTCGCGGGAGCGGCGCAAATCCAGCACTGCATCAGGCGGCACCCTGGACCGAATGGCCACGGGGGACGCGGGCCTCGGCAATGCCGGCGAGTTGCCCGTCAAGGTCGAGATAGCGACCGACCAGGTCTCGAAAGTCGTGCCGCTCCAGCCTCCACACCGATCCGTCGCTCTTGCCGCGGACGGTTGCCATGCGGGGCTGGTCTCGAAGCAAGGCAATCTCGCCGAAATACTCGGCCGGGCCAAGCACCGTGACGCGTCGCAACCGCCCGCTTTCCCGGGAGAGCACTTCGACCTGGCCCTCCCGGACGATATAGAAGGCGTCGCCGGAGTCGCCCTGACGCACAAGTGAGTCGCCCTTGTGGAACGGCTGCACCGCGAGCTTGACGGCAAGCAGGTCTAACTGTCGTGGCGTCGCCTCACTGAAGAGGGGAACCGCCCGCAAACGGTCACGCTCTTGCAGGGCGGCGCGCACCTGGCTTTCCCAGGCGACGACGCCACCCAGCTCCTTCCAGAAGACCCGCTGGTCGAAGACGAGCAGCCGCATGGACGTGGCGGCCTTGACGGTTGCCTGCCGCACGCCGCTCCCCAGGAGCGCCCGCTCGCCGAAGAAGTCTGTGGGTCCCTTGCGCTCGACGATCGCGTCCTCGCCGGCGTCGCGCACCAGGACTACAGCCTCGCCCTGGGCCACGACAAAGAACTCGTCCCCGCGCTCTCCCTGGCGCACGATCGTGGCGCCCTCCGGCACATCGCGGACGCGTGCCGACTTCGCCAGGCGTTCGAGGGATGCCGCGGGGAGCGTTCGCAGAAAGCCGAGATCCTGCAGGAGCCTGAGCCGGTCTCGCACCCGGATCGTGTCGAGGGCTTTCTTGGCCGCCGCGGGCGCCTGCCGGATGACCCGCTGGTAGCGCCAGAGCTGCCGCCCCAATCGGATGCCTAACGGAACAGCCGCCACGGCGATGGCTACGACCAGCACGAGCTTGGCCAGCAACCCAGGGGTGGCCCAGAGTGGGCGCAAGATGGGCCGCAAGCGGCGTCCCCACCACAGGAACGCCAGGTAGATCGAGAGAAAGGAATAGATGGCGCATAGGGAGCCGAAGACCGCGTAGAACTTCTCCCTCCCGGTCAGGCGCTTGCGATCGAGCAAGTGGTGCCAGAACGGGCCCCGAACGAAGGCGAGAGCTTTCTCCCGCAGTCGAGGGGTCTCAAGCCATTCCTCGAGGATCCAGTAGCCGTCGAGCAGGAGGAGTGGCATCAGGTTGAGCAGGTTGTTGATATAGGCGGCCACCGCGACCTTGAAGAGGACCGTCGTCACCAGAGCGGGTCCCGGACCAAACGCCACCAGCAACGAGCAGAGGCCGGCGAGGACGAAGCCGGAGTACGGCCCGGCCCAGAAGATGCCGATGCGCCGGTACCAGGGCAGCACCCAGGCATCCGTGACGTTCACGTAGAACGACGGAATGAAGTAATAGAGCATGAAGCCACCTTCGTCCACGCGCCGCCCGAAGTGCTTGGCGGTCAGGGCATGGGCCGACTCGTGGATGAAAATGACGAAGTAGAAGGCCAGCACCAGGGCCACCAGGCCGGCCACGCCCGAGTTGGCGATCGGGGCGAAGGGATCGTGCCCTCCACGGATTTCCCCAACAAACGCCAACACGCCGGTCACGGCGATCACCGCCATCAGCACCTGAGCCGGCCTCGTGTAGATCCACCGCACGCGGTTGTGCAGCCGGGTAACGGCGGGATCGATACCGCGCAGCGGCAGGCGCATTTTGAGCGTGGTGCCCTCCCACCGGCGCTTACCAGCCGGGGGTGCTGGAGGTTTCAGTCGGCGGTCGAGCGTCTCGTAGACGTCGCGCGGGGGATCGACCAGAAACCCGGCATTCCGGAGGTCCTTGACCAGTGTGGCGATCCGGTCGAAGGCGAAGCGGCCGTATTGGCGGAAGTAGTCGATCACGAGATCGGACACCCGCCGGTTCCCATCCATTCGGGTCGCCAGATAGTCATCCTGGGGGCCCATCCGGAGGTAGAGTCGGGGACGGTCGGCCAACATCGTATAGGGCATGCCGCGACGGGTCTTGAGCCGCGCCCAGGTCAGATCCGAGCGCAAGCGCGGCCGGTAGTTCGCGACCGACACCGCTTCCGAAACCTGGTCCCAGACTGACGCCAACCGTCTCCCCTCCCGAAGTCCGGCCTACCTACCGGCCGACTATGAGGCCCCGGTCACCCAGCGTCAAGGGACAGTGTCAAACGACACAGCCCTGGCGTGATGGGCGGCATCGGCCCCGGCGGCGCGCCGGCCGTATGCTGCTGCCCGTCGAACGAACACTGCGGGAGGAAATGAGATGTACGGGATGAGCGGACCGGAGCTGCTGACCCAGTTGAAAGTGAACGACACGCTGCGCAACGCCGACCGGATCCACCAGGTGTCCGCGGCGCTCAAAGAGCGGAATGCCGCTCGGCGCGCCTTGTTCGCGCTGAACGTGACACGCTTCTGGCGACGCGCGGGGGCCGTGCCTTCGGCACCAGCCCCAAAAGCGGCGGTCGCGAGCTAGCGACTCGACCGTGCCCGAGCCGTGTCAGATCCAGAGTTGAAGGACTGACGCGGCCAGCAGGAAGGCCAGGTCAACGCTGAGCGGGCGACGTGCCCGCTCATTGCTTATCAGCCGACTGATGCTGCACCCGCCCCCCGCCAGACCGAGCGCCGAAGCCGAAGGGGCTAGCGGTTGCGGACCTTTTCCTGGGCGGCCTGGTAGGAGCGCAGCTTTCGCACCTTCGGCTGGGCGTTGAAAACGATGTACGGGTTCAAGGGGTTGCGCGCCGCGTAGTCCTGGTGATAGGTCTCGGCTTGGTAGAAAGCCTCCAGAGGGACGACCTCGGTGACGATGGGTTTGTCGAAGAGGTGGGCCTTGTTCAGCTGGTCGATGTAGGCCTGAGCGACGCGCTTCTGCTCATCATCGGCGTAGAAGATCGCCGAGCGGTATTGGCGGCCGGTGTCCGGCCCCTGACGGTTGAGCTGCGTCGGGTCGTGGGCGATGGCGAAGAACACCTTGAGGATCTGGCCAAAGCTGGTCTTGCTGGGGTCATAGCCGACTTCGACGGACTCAGCGTGGTCGGTGGTACCGCTGGAGACCGTCTCGTAGTCGGCGGTATCGGCAGTGCCGCCCGCGTAGCCGGACTTGACTGAGGACACCCCGTCGAGGTTCTTGTAGACGGCCTCGACACACCAGAAACACCCACCGGCCAGGACGGCGCGGCTCTGGCCGGCCTTGTCAGCCCGCGCCGTATCGGCGACAGGATCGGGGAATTCTTCGGGTGACACGCGCGCCATTCATTTACTTTAGTTCCTGGCGGCGATGGCCGAGTGTTCGGAACTCAATCGCCCAATCCAGGAGGTCACGATGGCTGGTCAGATCGTTCGCGTGTGGGGAGGATTCGGGACGCACGACGGTGTCGATCGCTACTGCCGCGAGCACTTTCCCAACTCGGTCCTCCCCCGTCTCCGCTCGATCGATGGCTTTGTCGAGGTCAAGGTGATGACCCGCCGAGGCCGGGACGAAACCGAGGTTGTCGTCGCCACGACATGGGAGTCGATCGAGGCCGTCAAGGCGTTCGCCGGCGAAGACTACCAGCGGGCGGTCGTCGAGCCAGTCGTTGGCGAGCTGCTGAACCGTTTCGACGAGCGGGTCGCGCATTTCACGCTTGCGGTCGCCGCCTCCACGAGCCCGGTGCGACAGGCAGGAGGTTGACGTGCGAGATAGACCGACTCGTAGGGCCGATGTGCTGACCGCGCTGGAACAGCAGGCGGACAGGTGGCTTGCTACAGCTGGCCCGGCGGGGCAGCCGCACCTCATCCCCGTCTCTGCCTGGTGGGACGGCACTCACCTGATCATCGCCACGGCGGGCGCCAGTCGAACTGCGCGAAACATGAACACCAACCGTGGCAGTGCGGCTTTGCCACGGCGGTGGGTTGGAATCCTCGCGAAGCCGGCAAGGGCTGGATCTTCTTCAGGCTGCGGCCGACACGGATCCAGGCCTACCGCGGATACGATGAGCTTGAGGGCCGTGATGTGATGCGCGACTCGACGTGGCTCAGCTAGCCCACCCACGGCTAACACCGAGCACGTGATGATTCGACCCATGCGACATACAGACGCGGAGATGAGGCAGGTCGACCAGCTGCTGATGCTGGCTTTCGGTTCGACTTCACGTCGAAAGGAGCTCGAGATATACGTGACCGTGCAGCCTGACGGCTTCTTTGTCATCGAGGAAGACGATCGGATCGTTGCTGCGGGTGGCTGTCTGGTTTACGGCAGCTTTTCCTGGATGGGACTCGTCGGAACGCACCCGGAGGCTCGAGGTCGCGGCCACGCGAGCCGGCTGTCCGAGCACCTCGTGACATGGTCGTACGCAAAGGGCTGCACCACCGTGGCGCTCGACGCCTCGGCGCTGGGGCGCCCCATCTATGAGGGACTCGGCTTCCAGCCGGTCGGATCGACGATCCAGCTTGGCCCCACGGGGATGCCTTCGTCACGCAACCCGAAGGTGAGCGTCCGCAGGGCGGCCGCGGCCGACACGGACCAGGTGCTCGAGCTCGATGCCGGAATCTTTGGTGGGGACCGTTCTGACCTTCTCCAGAGGCTCATGGGTCGCAACGATATCTCGGGCCTCGTTACTCGGTCTGCAGCCGGCCGGCTTACCGGCTTCCTTTTCGTACAAGAGCGGCTGATCGGCCCTGGCGCTGCCGCGAGCCCAGACGTCGCGCAGGCTCTGGTCCGGCAGGCGATGGTGGACGCCTCGGCGGAACGAACCCTGCTGCTTCCTTTTGAAAGCGCCTACCTCGAGGTTCTGCGCTCGCTCGGATTCGTCGAGCAAAAACGCCTCACCCACATGCGCCACGGCGATCAAACCATTAACGGATCGCGCCATCGCTTGCTCGCACAGACGAGTTATGCGGCCGGCTGATCGATTTCTACGGCGACGAACCGAAACGACCACCCGTCGACGTCAGCTCCACGGTGCCGACCCGATCGGTGCGGTAGATCGGCGCTCCGGTCAACGCCTGCAGGAAGGCGCGCACCGGAAGCCCGTCGCGACTGTTCGATGAAACCTGGATGACACTGAATCCCTGACCGGGCCACTGCCATTCGGCCGGTCCACCGCCGGTGAAGATGGCGCCATCGACCCCGGCCGGCAACGATGTCCAGTTGGTTTCCGGCGCCACCATCGCGAGCGTCGCCCGCCCCGTCTGGATCAACCAGCTCCGTCCATCACTCGCCAGGCTCAGGCGTACGCCGTCGACCTCGACCGGCCCATTGACGGACGCCACGCGAATGCCCGCCGATTGCGCCTGCTGCACCAGCGCCCGTTCGGTCGCGCTCCATGGATCGGCCTGGGCGACGACGATCTCGCCGACCCCAAATCGATCCAGCACCGTTGCCGCGGCGCCAACGTTTACGCGCCGGCCGCCCGTGATGACCCAGACGTCGATCGTCCTCGCCGTGGGCGGCAGCACGCGGCCCATGGCCTGGGTGAACTTGTCGACGTCGGGCCCAGCGTCGATCA
>JALYYE010000389.1 GCA_030946735.1 Candidatus Dormiibacterota bacterium | reverse complement strand
TTCGTGGTGCAGCCGACGATCGACGGCTAACCGATCGGGCGGCCGGTCACCAGCGCGAGCGCGATCAGGTAGACGCAGATCACCGCGAAGAGCCCGTACTCGAACATGATCCGCCGCGTCAGGGAGTCGTCGAGCGCGTGGACCGTGAATCCCTGCCACGCGTACCAGGCGAATGCGAGGATGACCGCGACGTACTGGCTTCCCTGGCTGAGGTAGTTGATCATGCCGAAGGCGCCGAAGGTCACGGTGCCGGCGGTGAGGAAGGCCGAGAGCAGGGCCAGGCCCTCGCGCTTGGTGGCGAAGCGGAAGCTGCGATAGCCGCTCAGCAGCGCGATGACGAAGATGGCGGTTAATTTGATGGGATTCGCAAGTTCGTTCGATTGCAAAATGAGGTAGAAGAGCGCGAGCAGCACGCAAAAGGTGGTCGCGTCGCGGAGGAAGCGGTGGAGCGGGCGCTCCCGCCCCATTCCACGAGAGAGATCGACGAAGCTGCTGGCGAAGATGAAGCCTCCCATGGCCAGCATCGCCACCGCATGCACCCGGTAGTCGGGCGTTTGCAGCATTGAGAAGGTGGCGGCGGCGATGATGGTGAGCACCGGCGTGATGTAGTGATCGAGGCTCAGCCAGCCCGGGGTGCGGTTGCGCGCATGAAGGAAGGTCAGGCCGACGGTGACCAGGAGCGCGAGGCCCGCCGTCGCCTGCCACACCTGGCTCGGAGAGAGCAACTCCGACTTGAAGGTCAGTCCGATCGCGACCGCCCACGCCGAGAGAAGTCCGAGGTAGCGTGTGCCGAGCTGGACCGGGCGCGCGGAAGGACGGACTCGCGGTCGTACCTGTTGCCCTGGCCGAAGGGTCGCGGAAGAACTCGCCAGGGCCTCCGACATGGCGGCTAGTCTAGCAGGGAAACGTCCGTTTGGGGCTGGGGAAAGTCCGCGGGCTCGAAGGGCGAATTTGTATTCAAAAACAAATGTTCGACGTGACGCGACGGGTCTGTGGAAAGTGTGGAAAGGTTGAGTTAGGCGGTGCTGGTGCCCTGCCGTCCGTATTTGTCTTCCAGCCGGACCACGTCATCGATTTCGGCGGTCGAGACCTCGAAGAACTCGCACTCCTCCACCCCCACCATCCGGTGCTTGCGCCCCGGAACGATCCGGCGGGACATGCCGGGGATCAGCCGGTGGGTCTGAAGCTGACCGCTGTCGTCCTCCAGCTGCAGGTCCATCGCCCCCTTGACGATCAGCACGGTCTCGTCTTTCTGCCGGTGGTACTGCAGACTGAGCATCTCCCCGGCGTTGATATGGATCACCTTGCCGAGGTACTTGTCGGTGATCGCGAAGCGATTCTCCCAGCCCCAGGGCTTCTTTACGATGCCCCCAAGCTGCCGGGAGGGTGAATCACTAGACAAGTTGGCGCACCCCGAGCTTCTCTTCCAGTGACGCCAGCAGCTGGTCGACCCGCTCCTTCGAGGAGGCCTCGCTGTAGACCCGGATCAGCGGCTCCGTCCCGGAAAAGCGGACGAGCACCCAGCTGCCATCCTCGAGGTAGTACTTGAAACCGTCATCGGTGCGCGACCGCGCCACCCGGGCGCCGGCGATCTCGGTGGGCGGCTCCTTCTCCAGCCGGCCGTAAAGCTCGGCGCGGCGGGCCGCGTACTCCTGCCGGTCGAGATGCAGGTCGTGGCGTGCGTAGAAGTGTGGCCCGACCAGCTCGGTCAGGTGGTCCATGATCTTCGACAGGGGCTGGCCGTATTTGACGATCATGTCGGCAAAGGTGATGCCGGAAAGGATGCCGTCGCGCTCCGGGATATGGCCGCGGAAGGCGAAGCCGCCGCTTTCCTCGCCACCGAGCATGGCGTTGGTCTCGGCCATCTTGGGACCGATGTACTTGAAGCCGACCTTGAGCTCGTGAACCTTGACCCCGAAGCGCTCACCCAGCTTGTCAACCATCGAGGTCGAGGTCAGCGAGCGAACCACATCGCCCTTCAGTCCTCGCTTCTCGACCAGGTACATCATGAGCAGCGCCATCACCTGCAGTTGGTTGATGAAGGTGCCCCGTTCGTCGATGATGCCGACGCGGTCGGCGTCGCCATCGTTGGCGATGCACAGGTCGAAGCCGCCCTTTCGCATCCGCTCCATGGCTTCGGGCATGTAATGGGCGATCGGCTCCGGGTGCATGCCGCCGAATCCCGGGTTGCGCTCGCTGTGGATCTCCTCGACGGTCGTCTTGCCGCCGGACAGCAACGCGCGGACGTAGCCTTGGCTCGCCCCGTACATCGGTTCATGGAGGATCCGCAGGCCGGCCGCCTTGATCGCGCCCAGGTCGATCAGACGGTTCAGCTGGGCGGCATAGGCGGGCTGCGGGTCGAAGACCTCGATCTTCCCTTCGCGCTGGGCATCGTCGAAGCGGACCTGGCGTACCCGGCCGCCCCGCTGCACGCGCTCGATTTCCTCTTCGAGCCGGGCGGTCACCTCGGGGGAGGCGGAGCCGGCGTACTCGGGCTTGTATTTCAGGCCGCTGAAGTAGTAGGGATTGTGGCTGGCGGTGATCACCAGCCCGCCGCTCGCCTGCTTGTCGAGGATGGCGTAGGTCGACACTTGCGTCGGGGCGGGGGCGTTGATGACGAAGACCTTGACGCCGTTGGCGGCCAGCACCTGGGCCACCTCGCGGGCGAAAAGATCGGAGGAAAAGCGGGTGTCGTAGCCGACGATGGCCGAGGAGTTCGGCCGGCTGACAAGGTACTGCGCGATCCCCTGGGTGGCAACCCGAACCGACTCATAGGTGAAGTCGTCGGCGATGATGGCCCGCCAGCCGTCGGTGCCGAACTTGATCTCCACGGCTGAACTAATCCTACGCGGGATCGATCAGCTGGCTTTTGCCGAGCGCGAGCGCAGGTACGACTCGGGCTTGAGCCCGGCGGCGGCGAGGTCGTACTGGAGCATCTCACGGATCATTTCCGGGAAGGTGATCTTCGGACGCCAACCGAGCCTGGCACGCGCCTTGCCCGGGTCGCCACGCAGGTCGTCGACTTCCGCCGGGCGGAAGTAGGCCTTGTCCACCTCAACGTGGTCCTGCCAGTCGAGGCCCACCAGCCCGAAGGCGAGCTCGGCCAGCTGGCGGATCGTCCACTGGACGCCGGTGGCGATGACATAGTCATCCGGCTCCTCCTGCTGCAGCATCAGCCACATCGCCTCGACGTAGTC
>JALYYE010000381.1 GCA_030946735.1 Candidatus Dormiibacterota bacterium | reverse complement strand
GTACAGCCGATACAGGCGCCGCCTGAGTTCATGCACCCGCCCATATGGCGGATCGCGCCGCGAGAGGTGATGTTGCAGTTGACCACTGGGCCCCAGCAGCCGATCTCCACCAGGCATTCCTTGTCGCCGAACTTCTCGGCATAGCTGCCTTCCTCGTAGTAGGCACCGCGAACGCAATGGCGGTGGACGGTCTCGCCGAAGAGCCACGCAGGCCTGCCGATCTCGTCGAATTCCGGAAGGGGACCGAAGCCCTGCAGGAAGTAGAGGATGGCGGCGACCGTCTCGGTGAAGTTATCGCCCACCGGCGCGCAGCCAGGAACATTGACAACGTTGAGGCCGTAAATGCTGCGGTAATCCTTGCCGAGGAAATCCATCAGGCCCATGGCGCCGGTTGGATTCCCCTCTGACGCGGGGATGCCGCCCCAAGTGGCGCAGGTTCCGATCGCGATTGCCGCCGCGGCGTTGGGCGCCAGTCGTGCGATCCATTCGGCGGTGGTGATCGGCCGCTCGGCGCCATCCTTGCCCCACGGCTGCTCGCCACTGGATGACCAGTAGCCGCCCGTCGCTCCGGCCTTCGTTTCGTCGGGGATCGAGCCCTCGAGCACGATCGCGTAGGGCGCATCGAGCGTGCCTTCCAGCGCCTTTTGATGCGCTTCGAGATAGGTTGGGCCCGACTCGATATTCAGGACCGTGTGGTGCAGCAACATCCGCGGTAGGCCCGGATGCGCCCCCATCAACAGGCTTTCAACCGATGGCGCGGTGGCACCGGTGACGGAGACCGAGCAGCCATCGCAACTCATGCCGGCAAACCAGAAAACGTGGATCTTCTCCAACGGGCCGAGCCGGCTCGCCTTTCCCGCTTTCGCGACTGGCTCGAAGAATTGTTCAGAGGTAGCGCGTGCCGGGTTTCCAAAGTCTCCGTACTCCGCCTTGTCCCGGAAGGTTCCGACCGGCCCGAGCCTGTCGAGCAAGCGCTCGGACGGCGTCTTCGCCTGGATCTTTGTAGCCATTGGCTCCCCTTTCTTCTTGGCGGGTGGCTTGCCGGAGGATATGATTATAGGTGCTCCACGCATCTAGCTCAAGAATCGGAGGCTGTTTGTGGTGACCGGCGTTGTCCTGATTTCCGACAGCGATCTCGGTCGGTACTGGACCATCGGCCTGATCCTCGCTGCGCTGGTCGTTGTCATCGTGGTGGTCCTGCTGCTGGCCATCATCGTGTTCGCCCGCCGGATCCTGGCGGCGGCGGTGCGTTGCCTGCACGCGGTAGAAAAGATTCGCGCCAATACGCTGCCACTTTGGGATCTGGCGACGACCAACGAGGTCGCAGCGGATATTTTGACGACTGCTGCCTCGATCAAAAAGCGAGCTGAAGCGGTCGCCGGGGCCCTGGAAGCGACCGAGCACAAGGAGGCGGTTCGATGACATCGGAGGCAACGATGCTGTGGTGGCTGGCACTGGCCATCGGGGTGGTGGTAACGGTGGTTGCCGCCGTGCTTCTCTCCTTCGTCGTGCGCGTGGCGAGCCAGATCGATGCCGGCGCCGAGCAAATCTGGATTACCGGACGGCTTGTCGCCCGCAACACCGCCCAGATCCCTCTCCTGGTGGAAACCAACCAGGTCGCTGCCGACATCCTCGAGGGCAGCAACGGGATCCTGATGGCGGCCCAACGTGTTCTCAAGCATGCCCAGGCCTGCCCGGGGTGCCCGGCCTGCCTCGTCCAGGCGAAGGGAGCCTGACATGGTGCTGCTCCTGACGATTCTCAGTTGCCTGCTGGCGCTGGGCTTCCTGCTGGCCCTGGCGTACTTCGCAACCAGGATCGCGGCCGTGCTGGTAAGCATTGGCGGCGGCGACCACGGGGTCAGCTCGCTCGGCAAGATCACCTGGGGGGTCCGCGCCATCGAAACCGAGACCAGCCATATTCCGACCCAGGTGATGCAGTTGAACGGTGCGCTGACGATCGTCGCGGAGCGACTGCAGCAGATCGATGGCGGGCTGGCGGCGGTTGCCGGCGCGGCCGTCAATCAGCCGAGGTACCGCTGATGCTGATCGCGTCTGAAGTCATCTGGATTCTGACCTTGCTGGTCATCGTGTTCCTGATCACACCGCCTGTTCTCATTCTTTGCTGGCGCCTGGTGCTGGGCGCGCGCGACATTCATCACAACTTCGAGGGGACCCTGGGCGCCGCCGCCGGCGTCGTCAAGAACACCAGCTACGTCCCGGCCCTACAGGACACGATCGGAGTGGCCGGCGGGATGCTGGAGACGGCGGGCAAGCTCGACCAGCATTCCGGCGCGATCGAAGGGCTTCTGTTGGGCCGCCTCAAAAGGGGGTCGTGACACGCTGACCATCCTGACCTGGATCACGATCGCGCTGGCGGTGGTCTATGTGGTGGTGCTCGCCGTCACCCTTATCCTGGTCGCTTACCACCTGGCCCGGGGCGCCGCCTATGCCAAAAAGCTCGCAGCCGGTCTCGAGGCGGTCGACGGCCAGACAAGAGACCTGCCGCGGTATTTGACGACGATCAACGGCGCCATGGTTCAGCTGCGAGGGGGCTTGAAGTCGGTTGATGGCCACTTCGGCGGGTTGGCCAAGGGCGCCGGGCTGGAATAATCGAGGAGGTATGAGCCCTCCACCAGACGAACCGAGAAGCCCCGAGCTCGAGTATCTCTTCTGGCGCGACGAGATCCTCCAGGTGATGTATTGGATGCTTGGCGAGGGCTTCGGTTCGGAAGTCGGCCCCGCCCAGGTTCGGGTCTTTTTAGGCGGCGATGAACCTCAGCTGGCCGCGATCATGGATCGCGTCACCCAGGAGGGCTTCCTCAAGCCGATGGATGGCGGACGGTATTCGCTGACCGATCTGGGAAAGGATGCCGGCAAGCGCGCGTTCGCCATGGAGTTCGAGGGCTTGACCGGGCAAGCCCATGGCGAGTGCGACGACGACTGCTGGTGCCACACCTCGGCGGCTCGCGCCGCGGAGTGTGCCGCCGAACGTGCCGCCGCGGCCCGCGCTTAGGCTTTCACCAGCAGCGAGGCTGCCAGCTCCTCCACGGCGCGGACCATCGGGGATTCCGGTGCCGCCTCGATGGGCGGTCGCCCCTCGCGATCGGCCAGGCGAACCGACTCGTCGTAGGGGATGACGCCGATTATCCGCAAGCCGGTCTGCTCGCACACCTGCTGGATCGCGGCCAGCTCACCTTCGTCGCGCACCTTGCTCGCCAGCAGGCTGATCTGTGGAATCCCCAGCTCCCTGGCCAGGGCGATCGTCCGATACGCGGTCTGGATCGATTTCACGTAGGCCTCGACCACGATCATCAGGTGATCGACGTGCTTGAGCGTCCCATCCGAACGGGATAGATGCTCGAGCCCGGCTTCCATGTCGACCACCGTGACGTCCGCCTCTTTGCTGAC
>JALYYE010000354.1 GCA_030946735.1 Candidatus Dormiibacterota bacterium | reverse complement strand
ACGCTCCGACGGCCCAGAAGCGTCCGGAGCCTCAGAAGTCAGCTCCCATTGTTAGCACCCCTTCGCCCACAGCCGCAAAGTCAGTCGGACCGAGCTCCCAGCGGGCCGGGCCATTTGCGGTTCTCGTCGCTTCAGGTCCGGTCGACGGCCCCTACACAGTGCAGCTAGCTGGCGGAGATGGGCAGCTAGTCGCCTCCGCGACGGCACGGTTCCACTCGGCGGTTACTTACTACAACCCGGGGCCTTGCGGCATGGGTGGTGGTGGGTGTGTTGAGTCTGGACTTTCCGCCCTGCCCGTGGTGAGCATCTCCAACTCTCTCGTTTACTACCTCGACGGTAACGCAGACGTTAGATCACTTAGTCCGGATGGGAGCACGGCCTTGGTTACCCATTTACCTGGAAGTGCAAAGGTCAGTGTGGGCTTTGCAATCAGTCCTGATGACCGGCGGATCGCCGTATCGGTGATCGAATACAGCGACTCGTTCCAGGCGCCGGTCAAGCTCCGCATGTACGTGGAGGACCTGGTGGGGGGCGGCAATCACGTCGATCTCTTTTCCTCAACATCCGTAACAGAGTGGCCTATTGGTTGGCACGCGGGCAGGCTACTGATAGCAGTCGGACCTCCCATTGGTTGGAGCGGTCCCAATGTGTACGGCGCTACCTCGTATCACCTGGTGGATGCAACCAGTGGCAACCGAGTCGCCACTCTGGATTGCGTCGACGGTCTGGTCGTGGCGGCGGGCACCGCCTGCTACAGATTTGATCGGCTTCCTGCGCAACTGGGTGTCCAACGCTGGGATGGGCAGAAGAGTTGGTTTGCCGGGCTGAATCTCGGTCAGCCTCCGGAAAAGAGCCGGATCGACGTCACAGTTTTTGGTGGGCCGACGTTATCACCAGACGGCAGCCGAATCGCGGCGGCGGTCTATAACGCTCAGGGTAGCCCAGACATCAACACGACTCCGGTCGTACTCTTCACGAACGGTGGCGAGGCACCGACCGCCATAACGGGCGTAGTGATGGGTTGGCTCGACTCGACGCACATAGTCGTTCATCAACACGACAGCGACACGACGATTCTTGACACAGCGTCCGGGGCGACCACCAAGGTGGCATCCCAGGGCTTGCTCTTCGGGGTGCTCCCGGGCGGCCTGGGCTGAGCGATGCACCTCGACGGACGGATCGTTCCCGTCGCGCCGCCGCCAGTTTCTGAATACGAATGTGCGAGATGGTCCGGCAGACCGCGCCTCAGTGCAGACCGCGAAGGAGCAGCGCCCCAAGCACGGCGACGGCGCAGCCGATGACGATTCCGATCGTCTGTCCCCTGGTGATCTGGCCCGGCCGCGGCTGCGCTTGCATCGTGGCGAGACGCTGCTGGATCTCGTTTATCTTCTCGACGACCCGCGGATCCGCGTCCGCAGGCAGCTGGACAATCGCCTGGCCGAGGGCGTCTGATGATGGTACCGGGACCAATGCTCGACGCCGCCGCGCGAGGAGAGTCAGGACCACCGCGCCGCCAAAGACAAGCCCGAGGCTCAGGAAGGTCCAGCCGAGCCCTCGGGTTTGCGCCTTCTGAACTGCCGGGTTCTGGATGGTGGGGAACTGGTATCCGCCGACTGCCAGGAGCACGGGTACTCCGCGATAGACGTCGACCGTTCCGGTCGCGCCGGCCAGGAGAACCTGATCCTGCTGGCTCTCCCAGGGAAGGACGATCTCGCTGGGGCCGCTGGGAGCCTGGACGATGACGTGCTCCTGCGCGCCGCCCTTGCGAAGGTGATTGGCGGACGCCCTGACCACGGTGACCGGCACCACGGCATAGCAGTTGTCCAAGGGGAGGCTCGCGGCGGTGCAGGGGGTCGCCTGCTGGTAGGCGGCGACCGAATTCGATGGGTCCGGCAAGAAGGACATGGCGGCCCCAAACGCAATCAGAAGGGCGGCAATGATCCCGAGCAGAACGACTTTCCACAAAGCGGTTGGCGAGGCCACTCATATCATGCAACGGCAGATGGTCCCAGTTCTCGCGACCAGGCAGCTCTCCTTAGCCGAGGGGTCAGTAGGCGCGGCGCTAGCGGGGAAGGTCGTCGGTTTACACCTTCAGGTATTCGCGGGACATGTGCGCTGGGCCGAACGGCTCCCTGGCCTCGGCGGAGCCGGCGTTCAGGGCGTGAACGTTTGAAGCAAGAGCAGCTCTCAGGCCGCGATGAGCTGCCTCGACCGTTTTCCCATCGATCGTTGTTGAGCGCGGATCTTATCGACGATGATGCGTCCCAGCTCGGTTGGAGCGACCTTGTAACGATCGAACTTCTTGCTTCGTCCGAGTGACACGGCATTGGTATATGAGGCTCCGCCATCTTTCGTGGGATATTTGGCAAAGAGCTTGGGGACGTCTGTGGACGGGATGACGTAAGCCCAATCATGGTACGTCCCATCTTTCCGATGAGCGAGCAAAATCAGCAAGAGGCGGTCATCCGTGAAGAAGCTGGACGCGCGCATAGTGATGCGGAAGTTATTGTGCCTGGTCAAGGACCCAATGTGGATGGCTAGTCCGGAAATGACGTGTTTCTTCAGGTCGTGAACGAGGAGAGCGACGCAATCCAGCCGCACGCGGTCGTAGGCGACGATCCCAGCACGGTCTGAAAGGGTTCCGGAGTGCGCCATGGGACGTAGGTGAACAAGAGGAAGCCACTCGGATCGCGTTGTAGATCCTTGGCTGCCAGAAGGTAATTGAAGTAGCGGTAGCCTTGCATGTTCTCGAGCGAGGCCCTGGCTTTTACCTGGATTGGCACTACTCGCATAATGCCAACCCGACGCGCGTAGAGGTCGCAACCAAGGTCGATCATGGGACGGGCTAGGCTGTCATCCCGCCGGACCCGTGCATGAGCGCGATCCCAACCGTATCCTCGGACACAGCTCCGAGAGCCGAGGGAGGATAGCGCCGGGTTCCCGGGGGCTGCTGCGCTTGAATGTGAGCCGTCCGGGTCCGTTTGACCATTACGTTTGGTTCAACCCGTAGGTATCACGAATCTTTTCCCTGCCACCTCCATCCGGGGCGCGCCAACGGGCTCTGTCAATCACGTAAACCATTGCCGGGGTCCTAGAACTTGGACGGCGCGGGGCTCGTTCGACTGGGCGTCCCTGATTCTCTGGATCGTGAAATCGTTGATCGGGCGTGGGAGGGCGTCGACCGGCCAGTAGCCGCATTCCAGGATTTCAGCCGAGCGAGGTTTGGGATCGAGCCCATCCGGCAGCTGGCAACGAAAGGCAAAGTGATGCTGGTCGACTCCCGGTTCGTAATAGACCGCGCGGAGCTCTGGCCTCAGAGCCTCCACGCCGAGCTCTTCGCGGATCTCGCGTAACACCGCCTGCTGGAGCGATTCCTTCGCCCGCCGGCCGCCGCCAGGGAGCTCCCATCCGCGCCGGCCATAGCTGTGGCGGACGAGTAGCACCCGGCCGCCTCGATCAAAGATCACCGCCGCCGCCCCCAGGTGGGCCCTTCGACCGATGAGGTCGTTGTAAAGGCCGCCCAGGGTGGCAATCAGCCAGCGCCGGATTGGCAGTGTGCGGCCGTGCATCCCTGAGTGACGATAGCGTCCGGCGCGAGGCACATTTTAGCGACCGACTTTCAAGGGAGCAATCGCCTCAGCCAGAGCCAACTCGAGTGCCTCATCGAAGGCCATGCGCCGCCCAGCTTCCCACCTCATGCGGGCCACTTCGGGATCCAGGCCGTGGCGCGCGAGCTGGATGTGTGGTGAGACAAAGGCTTCCCACGGCGCCGGTGGAGTGTTGCCGCTCGCCTCGTGCATGGCGGAGCCGGCTCCCGCCAGTTGCAGCGCCCGCTCAAAGCTGCCTTCGCGCGTCATCAGACAGGCGAGAACATCGAGTGACCATGCCGCTCGGCGGTCTCCAAGCGCGCGTCCAATTTCCAGGCTCTCGATGATGCAGCGCCGCGAGGTCTCCGTATCGGTCTGGAGGAACGCAACGGCGGCGAGAAAGGTGAGCGACATCGATGCTTCATCGCTTCTGTTCAGGGCCCGGCGCAGGGCCAGGCTCTGTTCGAGAAGCGCGCGGGCCGCGGGCAGATCGGGCTTCTGGCTGGCCCGCAGACCGAGCTGGTGAAGGATTGAGGCTTCAGCCGCCTGGTCCCGATGCTCACGCGCAAGCGCCAGCGCCGCATCGAGCGCTGCCTCCGAGGCAGCCAGGTCGCCCGCGGCGGCCGCCATGAGCCCTGATCGCTCAAGCGCCGAAAACAGTGTCCGCCAGTCGCCCGAGGCGCGGGCCGCAGTGACGCCTTCGTCGATCCTCCGACGGGCCGCCGCGAAGTCGCCCTGCAAGTAGGCGAACGCTCCGGCCAGGTAAAGGGCGGAGGGGCGCAGACGAAAGTCCGGTGATGTGTGCGCCAGGATGGCTTCGGCAAACTGGCGAGGCTCCGATGCGTGACCGCGCAGCTGCCAGAAGACATCGAGCGCGATAGCCAGGCGCATCCCAAGCTCAGGATCGGACGTTTGGCTCCAGGCGAGCGTGGCGCCGACGTCATCGTAAACAGCTTCGAGATTGTCCAGCCAATCGGCCAGGTCGCCGGGCCGGCGGAATTCGGCAATCCCAATCAGATATGTGCCGAGCCGAGACTGGAAACGGTCCGACTCGCCGGCCTCCTCGAGCCGTTGGCGGCCGTAACTCCGAATCGTCTCCAGGCAGCGGTAGAGCGACGCATCAAGCCAGACCATCGACTTATCGACCAGCCGCGCGAGGAGGTCGAGCACCGCGTCGGGTCGCAGCTCGTCATCGGCGCACACAGCCTCTGCGGCGTCGAGTGTGAAGCGCCCGGCGAAAACCGAGAGGCGCCGGAAGAGGATCTTCTCGGGATCGCTGAGGAGGCCGTAGCTCCAATCCAGGGTTGCTCTCAATGTCTGCTGCCGGCTGACGGTCGTGCGGCTCGCCGCGGTAAGAAGCCCAAAGCTCTTCTGGAGCCGGCTGAGAATCTCATCGAGCGGCATCCCGGGTACTCTGGCCGCGGCGAGCTCGATGGCGAGTGGAATCCGATCGACACACTCACAGATCCGGACGATTACGTCGATGTTCTCGTCGCTGATGCGAAATTGCGCTTCGTGGGCCATGGCGCGATCGGCAAATAGGCGCACCGCCTCGTCGCGTCCCAGCGGAGGCACCCGCCAGGTGACTTCTCCCGGCACTCTCAGCGGCTCCCGACTGGTGGCCAGGACTTTCAGCCCCTCGCATTCTTT
>JALYYE010000366.1 GCA_030946735.1 Candidatus Dormiibacterota bacterium | reverse complement strand
CACATGATCAGTGGGGCCCCGGCACGCGACTCCCCACCTTGATCATTGCCCCTCGGCTTCGGGGCGACTTTGTCGTCGATCACACGCAGTACGACACGACTTCGATCCTCACCACGATCGAGCACCGGTTCGGCCTGGCTCCGCTGGGCACGCGTGATGCCGAGGTCAACGACCTTTCCAGGGTCTTCCGTGCTGGCACTGGCGAAGACGGAGGCGGAGGCGGAGGCGAAGGTGACGGTGGTGGCGGTGGTGGCGGCGGCGGGGGCGACAACTAACGACTTGGTCGTCAGTACGATGCGCTGGGGGCCGGGTCGTCCGGCCCCTGAACTTTGTCGGGGATGACGCCCAGGGCCAGTTGGTCCGGAGACGGGCTTCGTTTTGACCTGTCCGACGATCGAGGGCACCATGGGGTCGCCGGCAAAGGCACGCCGCTCGGCCCTGACCAGGGAATGACTCCAGCGCGGAAGATGAGACGGCCAGGGGGGCCGTTGCATCCTCTTTGAGCACCGAATAACCTGAGTCTCGTGCCACCATCGAACGTCAGCGGCAGAGGCAAGTGCCAGTTGGCCTTCATCACCGCCGTCGGCGCGGCGCTTCTCGCAGCGTGTGGCGGCTCAGCGGGAACAACGCCGTCGCCCACAACCTCGACTGGCAGCCTGGGGTGCCGTCTGGCCCCGGGTGCAGCTCCAACCACGACCACGATCAATCCGCTCGATGGTCCAGTCGCCAGATATGCCATCGGCGGTGGGCCCACCGGACTGATCCTTGGGCCAGACGGCAATTTGTGGTTCAGCGACACAGGCGGCAGCCGGTCGGGGCGGCTCACGCCGGCTGGCATTCTCACCTGGTGGGATCTTGCCGGCGGAATGCCCGGCTTCCTGGTTGCCGCGCCCAATGGGACCGTCTGGGTACCCAAGGAGGCGACCGGCTCGATCGCACGGATCACCCCGGACGGCGTCCTGGCCGAGTGCTCACTCCCGACTCGGACCGGCACGCCGTACGGAGCCACGGTCGGTCCGGACGGCAACGTCTGGGTTGTGGAGATGGCCGCATCGCGCGTGGCTCGAGTGTCACCCACAGGCGCGGTCAAAGAATTCGTTGTCCCGGGAGGCGGGGCTCCCGTCTACATCACGACTGGACCCGACGGGAACATGTGGTTCACTGAAGCCAGCGGCGGAGAGATCGGGCGCCTAACGACAGCGGGCGCCATCACGACCTACCCCCTGCCCAATGCCAGCGGCGGCGAGGGCTCCATCACAACCGGACCCGATGGGGCTCTATGGTTTACGGAATTCACGCAAGGCGCAATCGGCCGCATCACGACCTCAGGTGAGGTCAAGGAGTTTCCGATTCCTGCCAGCGCGGGCAGCAAACCGAACGGCATCGTTTCCGGTCCGGATGGCGCCTTGTGGTTCGCCGAGAGCGGCACCAACATGATTGGGCGGATCACGGTCAACGGTGTCATCACTCAGCGGCAAGCCGTGAGCGACTGGCCCGATCAACTCGTCTTCACGCCGGATGGCGGCCTCTGGGTAACGACATTTCGGACAGGCGACCTGGTCCGAATCGCGCGGCCCTGAAGTCAGGCGGCTGGGCGGATCGTGACGGTGTTGTGCACCACCTGAACGCCAGGCGCCCGGCTTGCCACCGACTCGATCATCCGCGCGGTGGCTGGATCCGGCGCGATGCCGCTGATGTCGACCGTCCCATGGTGGGCGCTCACCTGCACGTCCGCGGCCCTCGTGCCGGGATCGGAGCGGATCGCATCCGTCAGGGCGCGGGCCATGTCGTCGTCGGTGATGAGCTTCCGGTCGACCTGCATGACGCTCGGCACCGACCTGATGATTCGCGCCACCCGTTCCGCCTCTGACTGATCGGCGACATAGCCGCGCAGCGTCACCACCTGGTCGTGGACCTCGATCGTGAGGGACCGCTGAACGTCGCGCAGAGTCGGATCGGCCGTCAACTGCTCGATGATGGCCTGCTTGATCTCCCAGTCGGTCGCAAAGGTCGGCAGCTTCGCCCAGTCGCCGCTCGGCAAATCCGTGGCGATGCCGTTTGGGCCTGCTTCCCGAACTCGCTCGATCGGCAGGAGGCGAAGGCTCGGCGTTCCGCGACCGGCGACCACCAGAGCGGTGACCGTCCTGGAAGCCGGGTCGAAGCAGATCAGCCGAAGACCCCCCAGCCGCTTGCCGTCGCTACCCCGCACCGCCATGTCACGGCGAAGCGTTGCGGCCTCGAGTGCCGCTCCATCGGGCGACTCGGTCGCCGCCTCTGCCAGTCGTACCACCCTCCCGTCCGCTGAAAGGATGGCGTCCGCGGGCACCGGGTGCCCATCGAGTCCGCGCGCCGCGGCCAGCTCGATGGCCAGCAGCCGCCGGTTGTCGGCACGGATCTGCACCGCCTGTACGGTTCCGCGCACGTTGCCCAACACTTCCGCCTCGCCGCCCAGGAGGATCTCCTCCCGGCGGCCGCTCACGCTGGCTGCGGGCGCCCCGGCCGGTGTAAAACGGACGGCGGTCCCGCCCGGTCGCAGCGACATCACCGTGCCGGCCGCCACCATCGCCACGACCCAGCCGCCCATGATGACGACGGCGGCGAGGGTCAGGTCCATGACTCAGGGAATTATGACCGAGCCGGGGTCCGATAACGTGGTGCCGGCTTTCCATTGACAAGCCCCACAGGGGCCGCCATAGTCGCCTCAGGCAAGGATAATGGGCGCCGCGCGGCGCCGCCAACGGGTCGATTAAGGAGGGAAATCGATGTCGGAAGACACGTCCTATGGGGTTACGCGTCGTCAGGCACTGAAGCTGGGAGCGGGCACCCTGGCCGGCGCTGCCGCTTCCGTCGCGGCGCTGCAGGGCGCACCGCTGGCGGCGCTGGCCGCGGCGCCCTCGGACTTGAACGAAGCGACCGTCGTCCAGCTTCAGTCTTTGATGGCAAAGAAGAAGCTGCGGTCGGTCGACCTGGTGGACTTTTACCTCCGCCGGATTCGTTCCATCGATCAGAGCGGGCCGACGGTGAACTCCGTCATCGAGGTCAATCCTGAGGCGCGCGAAATCGCCAGCCAACTCGACCACGAGCGCCGGTCCCGCGGCTCGCGTGGTCCGTTGCATGGAATCCCCGTTCTCCTCAAGGACAACATCGACACCCACGACCACATGCAGACTGCCGCGGGATCACTCGGCCTGGTGGGGGCGCCGGCGGCACGCGACTCCACCGTCGCCGCCCGGCTGCGGGCGGCGGGCGCGGTCATCCTGGGAAAGACAACCCTCAGCGAGTGGGCCAACTTCCGCTCCACCACCAGCACCAGCGGCTGGTCCGGTCGGGGGGGACAGTGCAACAACCCCTATGGGATCAACCGAAATCCGTGCGGGTCGAGCTCCGGCTCAGGCGCCGCCCCCTCGGCAAATTTCACGGCGGTCTCAATCGGCACCGAAACCGACGGCAGCATCGTCTGCCCCGCAAACCACAACGGAGTCGTGGGCATCAAGCCCACGGTCGGACTCGTCAGCCGTGCCGGCGTCGTGCCCATCTCCCACATCCAGGACACGGTCGGTCCCCATACTCGAACGGTCGCGGACGCGGCCGCGGTCCTTGGTGCGCTGGTCGGCGTCGATTCGCGCGACGCTGCGACGCAGGCGAGCGCCGGCAAGTTCTTTTCCAACTACACGCAATTCCTGAACCCTGACGGGGTGCGCGGCGCGCGAATCGGGTTCACCCGCCAGTACGAGGGTTCGAGCCCCAAGACCGACGCGGTCTTCGAGCAGGCGGTGCAGGCGATGGCCAACGCCGGAGCGACGATGGTCGAGGTCCAGCTGCCGCATTTCGATGAGGTCAACGCCGGGGCCGCGGAGTTTACCGTGCTCCTCTTCGACTTCAAAGTCGACCTCAAGAAGTACCTCGCCAGTCGCACCGGGGTCCCCCTGGCCCATGGCGACCTGGCCGCCGCGATCGCGTTCAACAAGGCGCACGCGGCCCAGGAGATGCCGTTCTTCGGCCAGGAGATCTTCGAGATGGCGCAGGCCGTCGACACCAGCGACCCGGCTACCATCGCCGCCTACAACGATGCGGTCGCCCACGACCGGTTCATCGGCGGCACCGATGGCATCGACAAGGCGTTGAAAGACAACAACGTCCTCGCCGTCGTGGCGCCGACCGAGCCGCCGGCCTGGTCGACCGACTTGATCTACGGCGACCACTTCACGTTCGGCAGCTCCTCGCATGCCGCGATCGCGGGCTACCCGATCATCAACGTTCCGATGGGATTGATCCTGGGCCTCCCCGTCGGCATGTCGTTCATGGCGGGCGCGTTCAGCGAGCCGACCTTGATTCGGCTGGCATCCGGCTTCGAGCATGTGACCCATGCGCGTCGCGTGCCGAAGTTCTTGCCCTCCCTGCCCGTGACCAGCCCGAGTGGCGCGAGCGGTGACGGCGGAGAGGGTGGAGGAGGCGAGGGTGGAGGCGGCGAGGGTGGAGGCGGCGGCGACGACCGGCGCGCGGCCGCAGCTCGCGCCCAGCGAGCGCTAACGCGCCCGGCGGTGAAGCCGAAACACCTCTAGGCCAGGATCGCCGTCAGGAAATGGATGATGAGCCAGGCGCTCGTCATCGCCGTCGCGAGATCGG
>JALYYE010000323.1 GCA_030946735.1 Candidatus Dormiibacterota bacterium | reverse complement strand
AGGAGGAAGAGCAGCTTCGACTCGGTGGGCGTCAGGGTGACCTGCTCCCCTTTGACGCGCGCCCAGTGCTGGACGAAGTTGATCTGGAGCTCCTGGTCGATGACGACTTCGGGCTGCTCCACGCCGGCCGCTTCGCCGTAGCGGCGCAGCACGCGCTGCACCCGCGCCACCAGCTCTTCCTTTTCGAAAGGCTTGACGATGTAGTCCTCGGCGTACATCTGCAGCCCCTCGACCTTGCTCTCGATCGCAGCGACTGCGCTGAGGATCACGATCGGGACGTCGAGGTGGCTCTTGATGCGGCGGCAGAGTTCGAAGCCATCCATCTCCGGCATCATCAGGTCGACAACGACCAGGTGAGGGATGCCTTCATGGAGTTTGCGCAGGGCCTCGGGGCCGCTGCCGGCGGTCATGACCTCGTAGCCCGCGTGCTCGAGGATCCGCTTGAGGATCTCGCGCGCCATGGCATCGTCGTCGACGATCAGAATCCGGTAACGGTTGACGATATTTAACCCCTCTCTTCCAGCCGCTAGCGCGCGTCGCGCCGCGGACCGGCCGCCATGGATTTGGACCTGCGGTTGCTGGCTCAGGTCCGACTGGAGAGCCGGCAAAGATATATGGCCCTCGTCATTCATTTCCTTACGATTCCTCTTTACGATGTGATGACTCTTGTCGCGTCAGGGTCACATCAGCCGCCGCGCAGCTGAGCGACTGGGTCCCACCTTAGAGAGGCAGGGTTACGGCGCTTGTTACAGGCCTGTGGCTGGCCGCTGGTGGGCAGAAAAAAGGGCGCGAGCGGTGCCTCTCGCGCCCCCGTGAGACGAAGCCTAGGGCGAAGGGCGCCCGCCACAATCGGTCGGACGGCCCATGGAAATGGGCTGATCGGGTTAGAATCGCATCGCCCTCGCCCGGGTGGTGGAATTGGTAGACACGCAGCTTTGAGGGGGCTGTGAGCGCAAGCTTGTAAGGGTTCAACTCCCTTCCCGGGCAGAGCCTCAACCAGCGTGAGCCTGAGCACCTTGTACCTGCGGTTGCGCTATCCCCGCCACACCTTCGGGCCTGGCTTTACAGGGCCGTGGCGCCTCCGCATCCGGGGCCGCGGCCGTGTTAGCTTCGGTCGTGACGTCCGGGTCCGGAATGACTCCGGCACTACCGCCCTACTCACCTTCGGCCGCGACGCGCGCATCGACGTTGGGGACCGTGTGGAAATCGACGGTGCCGGCCTGATGGCGGCCAGCGCAATTGTCGTCGGCGATGACGCCATCCTCGGTCCCTGCCTGTTGGTGGATACGGACTTTCACGCGGTTGGTCGGGAGCGGCGCCGGGGCGGCGAGCCGGTGACGAGGCGCCCCATCCGGATCGGACGTAATGCGTGGATCCAGGGCAAGGCCACCATCCTCAAGGGGGTGTCGGTAGGGGAGGGGGCGGTGGTCCGCTGGGGGGCACTGGTTGCCGGTGATGTCGCGGCAGACGCGGTCGTGATGGGAAACCCGGCGGTGGTGGTAACGGAGCCTTAGGCGCTAACGACAGCGCCGGCGATGTTGCAGTAGGTGTTTCTGACCTGATTGCCCAACACGATCAAGGTCACGAGGATGACGCAGACTACAAGCACCATGATCAGGGAATATTCGATCAGCGCCTGGCCGTTTTCACTGTCCTGCCAGCCCAGTCGCATCCGGATTCGCGCCGCGAGCAAAGTGATCATTGGTTGCTGTGTCCTTCGGATTGTCGCCGTGACCCGAGTATGAGGCTATAACGCGACCACCCCACCGTTTCAGACAGGTCGTGGCGCAATCGTGGCTACTTCGTTATGGTCCGCGTAAGGCGCCCTTCCAGGGGTGCCTTTGCTCGAGATCGAGCTAGCGGGCGCTCGAGCGCTGGACCAGGTAGGTGACGACCGCCAGGTACTCCTCGGAATCGGCGGACCCGACCCAGCGGGTCTCGTCGGTGGTCCGCCCGAAGAGGGCGAAGAGCTCGGTGAGAGTCAGCTTTTCAGACATTTTGATACCTAACCAGTATTTAACTGAACAGAGATGTTATCACAAAAATGCCCTGGTGCGCGGCCAGTATCAGCGGGCGTTGTTCCGCTGTACCAGGTAAAGAACGACGGCCAGATATTCTTGCGAATCCGCCGAAGCAACCCAGCGGGTGTCCTCCGCATGGCGGCCGAAGAGGCTGAACACGTCCGACATGGTGAGTCGCTGTGGCTCTTCCAGCATGGTCGCGGGGTGGGCCCCCGATGAGGGTGAAACGAGCCATCGCGCGCGATCCTTTCACGCTGCGTGAAATAATCGGCACGGGCGGGCCGCAATCCGTCGACGAACGGGCGAATCGATCTCGTTGCCGCTGGGTAGAATCTCCCGCAGATGGTCTTCGGGAATTGGACTTACCTCCTTTACGTCGCCCTGCCCATCATGGTGCTGGGCCTCATCGCCAGCAGCTGGGTGAAGGGCACGTATCAGCGGTATTCGCAGGTTCGCAACGCCAGCGGCCTGGCGGGGGTCGATGTCGCCCGGCGCATCCTGGCCGGGGCCGGCTTGAGCCATGTCACGATCCAGGTGATCGGCGGCGAGCTCAGTGATAACTACGACCCCCGCAGCAAGACGCTGCATCTCTCACGCGATGTCGCCGTCGGCACCTCGGTCGCGTCCGAAGCGGTGGTCGCCCACGAAATCGGCCATGCCCTGCAGGATCACCAGGGCTTCAGTGCGATGCGGATTCGCTCCAAACTGGCACCCGCCGCGAACCTGGGCTCGCAGGCCGGTCCGCTGGTCGTAATCGCGGGCCTCCTGCTTTCCATCTTTACCAGCAGCGCCGTCGGCATCTACGTGGCCCTGGTCGGTTTGTTCCTGTTCGGGGCGGTTGTCCTCTTCCAGCTCGTCACCACCCGGGTCGAGCTGGACGCGAGCCGCCGGGCCTTGCGCTTGCTCGCCGACAACGGCGTGATCTTCCCCGAGGAAGAGCAGGGCGCTAGACGGATCCTACGCACCGCGGCCTTCACCTACTGGGTGGCGCTGTTCGGCGTGGTCCTGACCTTCCTGTATTACGCCTCGCTCGTGTTCGGAAACCGCCGTAGCGACTGAGCCCGCGGCATTCGCCACGGCCGACCCGGCCGAGGTCCTCTCTCGCCTGACTGCGACGGGCGAGTCCCCCTACCGGGCGGAGCAGGCCCGCCAGTGGTTCTGGCAGCGGCTGGTTTCCTCCTTCGATGCCATGCGAACCCTGCCGCCTTCGGCGCGACGCCAGCTCCACGAGTCCTTCGCGTTCAGCACGATCGCGCCACAGCTGAAGCGGACAGCCGATCGTGGTCAGACCATCAAGTATCTGTTCAAACTGCATGACGCACGCACCATCGAGACCGTGGTCATGCACTATGAGGCCACCGCTCGCTCGCGGGCGCGGACTACGATCTGTGTGAGCTCGCAGGTTGGGTGTCCGATCGGATGCAGCTTTTGCGCCACCGGCCAATCCGGCTTCGACCGAAACCTTACCGAAGCCGAGATCGTCGACCAGTTCCTCCATACCAGCCGCGACCTCGGCGAGATGCAGCGCTCGCTCACGAACGTCGTCTTTATGGGGATGGGTGAGCCTCTGAACAACTACGCCGCGGTCGTGGGGGCGATCCGTCGCTGGGCCCGGCAAGACACGCTCAACTTCAGTCCGCGGCGCGTTACCGTGTCGACCATCGGGCTGGTGCCGTTCATCGAACGGCTCAGTGCCGAGGGATTGCCGGTCAACCTGGCGATCTCGTTGCATGCGCCTGACGATGAGCTGCGCAGCAGTATGATCCCCGTCAACCGCAAGTACCCGATCGCCGCGATCGTAGGTGCGGCGAGGGCGCACGCCGATCGAACCGGGCGGCGGACGAGCTATGAATACGTCTTGCTCCAGGGCGTCAACGACAGTCCGGAGCAAGCCCGACGGCTGGCTACCGTGGTCGGCCGACACTTGAGCCACATCAACCTGATCCCGATGAACCCGATCGACGGCAGCCCGCTGGCGGCGCCCTCTAAAGCGCGTGCCCAGGCCTTCCAGTCGATCCTCCAGGCCGCCGGCATCTCGACCACCATCCGCGCCACCCGCGGGCTTGACATCGATGCTGCCTGCGGCCAGCTTCGCGCTCGCCAGCTGCAGCCGACTCCGTCGCCCGCGTGATGCCCCTTCAGGGCATCTTTTTCGACGCCGGCAACACCCTGGTCGTCGAGGAGCCCGGCAAGCATCTGTGGGAGATGGCGATCAAGCCGATCGCCGACGCCTTCGAGGTGCTGAGCTCGCTCAGGGCGCGGTACCGGCTGGGCGTCATCTCCAACACCGTCGGCTCGGGGGACGCCGAGCTGATCGAGGCGCTGGAAAAGGCGGGGATCCGTCAGCTGATCGACGCGCTGGTCACCTCGCGAGACTTCGGAGCGGCGAAGCCGGATCCGGCCATCTACGTCGAGGGCGCCCGTCGACTGGGCGTCCCGCTAGACGCGACCTTGATGGTCGGCGATCGGCTGGACACCGATGTCGCCGGGGCGCTCAGGGCTGGCATCCCGGCGGTTTGGCTGCGGCACCCCGGGGCGGCCCCTATCCCGGGGATTGCCCCCACCCACGTGATCGGCCGCCTTGCGGAGCTCACCCCGTGGCTGGAAGCAACCTATCCGCCAAATCGTCGGTGAAGGCGCGCCACGAGCGGTGCTGGGCGATGAAGGGAACGGTCTGCCGGCGCCGATATACTCAGTGAGTCTGATGAAGCGCCTCCTGGCAAGCCTGCTGACGATGGTGGCCGTGGCCGCGTGCGCTTCGCCGCTGGCCAAGGCGGAAACCCCGGAGCAGGCGCTCGGGAATGCGGCCCAGCGGGCCAGCCAGCTGCACTCGGCGAAGTTTGATCTCCTGGGCAATGTCCGGATGACATTTCCTCCTGCGCTGGGCAAGATGTTCGGCCAGAGCGGGACGGCCTCCGGCTCTCTCGCGCTCGATATGACCGGCAAAGGGGAGGCACAGTTTCCCGATCGCTACCACGCGACGGTCAACGCCAAGCTGGCCGGCCTCTCGGTGGCGACCGAGGTCGTGGTCGCCAACGGCAAAGCCTACGTGAAGAACCCGATCAGCCAGAAATGGGAGAGTTCCGCGCAGGGCGGCTTCAACGGTCAGCTCAGTCAGCCCGACCCGCTCTCCTACGAGCAGCTTCTGAGGAACGTCAAGTCGATCAAGGACCTGGGCGACACGACCGTCGCCGGCACCGCGGTCCACCACTACCAGCTGGTTCCTGACAAGGAGAAGCTGCTCGCCAGCTTCGACAAGGCCGCCGTCAAGAACCCGCAGGCCAAGGCGGCCATCGAGCAGGTCCTCAACAGCGGCACCATGATGGTGGAGGTCTGGTTCGGGAAGGATGATCATCTGGTTCGCCGTATCACCACGGACGCCGACTACACGGTGGACCTCAGCCAGTTGATGGGCACGCTCGGCGCGCCCGGCGGATCGAGCAGCCAGGTGCCGGCTGGATCGACCATCCACGCGACTGCTCACATCGAAATCAACTATCACGATTTCGACGCGCCCGTGACCATCAGCATCCCGACCGTCGGCTAGTGCTGGTCGCACCGTCGCTGCTGTCGGCGGACTTCAGCAGGCTCGGTGAGGAGGTCGCCGCCCTCGAGCAAGCGGGCGCTGATTGGCTGCACTTCGATGTCATGGATGGGCATTTCGTCCCCCCGATCACGATGGGGCCGCGCACCGTCGAGCACTGCCGGCGTCACGCCAAAATACCCTTCGACGTCCACCTGATGGTCGAGAACCCGGAGCGCACCATCGAGGCCTTTCGCGATGCGGGCGCCACGACACTCTCAGTGCACGTAGAGGCGACCAGGCATATCCATCGGGTGCTTGAGAGCATCCGCAAGGCGGGCCTGAAGGCGGGTGTCTGCCTCAACCCCGGAAGTCCCCTGGCGCTCGTCGAGCCGGTCCTCAAGAACGCCGATC
>JALYYE010000318.1 GCA_030946735.1 Candidatus Dormiibacterota bacterium | reverse complement strand
AAATTCTTGTCCGGATCGTAATAATAGATCGGATTATAGGCGACGCCCTTGACCTTGTAGGTGCCCGATGGCGAGGGAAGCTCGCGACTGCCGATCGTCGCGGGATAGGCGACGAGGACGTGGCCTTGGCGATCGTAGCCGAGCACTTGGCTCTTCTTCTTGTCGACGACGATCGTCTTCAGCGTGCCGGGGATTGGCTGCGGCTTGACGTCGGCAACGAGAATCTTGGTGCCAGCCTTCGAGAGATCGACACCTCGGTTGAGCGCCGCGAGCAGATCCTCCCCCATGTGGAACATCGCGCCGATCTTCTGTGATGGGTTGCGGTAGCCAATCGTCTTAAGCTTGGCGAGTTCACCATAGTCCTTAGGCAGGTTGGGGAAGAACGGTCCTTCGACATCCTGCTCCGTGAGGACATATTCCATCAGCACAGGGCCGCCGCTCTCGGCGAGGAGCGACGACCAGACCTTATCGCCAAGTCCCTTCGTAGCCCTAAGCCCCTTGGCCTTTTCGTAAATCTCGAGCGCATGCACGAAGTTCTCACCGTCGCGCCCGTCGATCACGCCGGGCGACGCGTGCACGCGGTCGAGCATCACCTCGGCGCGGACGATCGCGGGGCTGACGCCATCGTTGACGCCGGTATCGGTCACCTTGGCGCTATTGATGAGGTCCATGGTCGGCGACGGAATGGATGTCGCGGCCGGCGCAGCCAGAGCGGGGGTCGGATTGGCAGGCAGTGCAGGTGAGGGGGGCGCATCGGGTGCGGGCGCGGCTGTCTGGCCTCCTGCCATCGTCAACGATGCGAGAAGAGCTATCCATGTTGCATTCAACCTCATGGCTCTCTTCATGCGTCACCCCTGTTTGGTTCGTCGCCGAAATTAACGCGGCAGGGGCGGAAAGTCATGGAAATTACGGGCGCCCAGCGGCTGAGCTTGTCTTGCAGCTTGAGGGCGACTGGGGACCCACCGATAATATGCAAGGCTGTGGCTGGGCACTGCTCTTGGAGCTGAGCGGACCATTCCCCTGTAAACGCTTCGACGACGGCCTCACGACCGGCGCCGCATAACTCGGGGCCCAGAATGGATCGCTGCTCCTTTCCTGTATCGAACTTTCATCGACTATCTTCGCCAGTTTCACCGGCGCACTATGCATCGGGGTCTACCCGTCTCGCCCTGATCCATGTCGGCGTTTATCGCACAGCACCATACTGGCATAGTGCATCGCGTGGTCGAAGAGATATTCGATCGTGCTGGCCGTAGGATGTGACCGAAGAGAGAACAGCGGGCGCTGGCTGGTGGGAGGCGTGCTGGCCACGCGTCGGCCCCGCGCAACTCGGGAGAGACCCACCGTCCCACCGCGCGCTAAATCTCTTTGGCGCTCATTTCCAAACCGCTCCAAACCGCGCGATTTTTCGAATTCTTCATCGGCATGTGAGTTCAGGTGCGGATGGCTTAAATTTACTTGCAAGCCGGAACCAATGGCGTTTCCCCTTGATCTCACTATGGTAAAACTTGTCTGCTGAGGGGGCCGCTTTGAACCCCTCCCAAACGGCGGGAGGTAAGTTTTCAAATAGGTAGACTTTCTGCTGGCCGGTCTTGACCTTGAGCACAAAGTACCCGAGCGGGCCGCTTGGGCAATATTCCGCCCATTCGATCCAAAGACCATTCGGGGTCGGATGCCGCTCGCATTTGAGCCGTTCGTGAACCCATGCTTGCGCATTCTCGAATGTGTCTCGCGGTGGGCAGCCAATCCCTGCCTCGGCCTGAACAAGCTTGGGGGAGGGCTTCTCCGGCGGTGCCCACGGCGCCGACGGGGACCCAGAAGTCGGGGGCAGTTCAATCGTCGGCTGAAGGGCGGTGACGCGGCCAGGGGCCGCCGGCTCGGGCGGCGTGGTCCGAGGGGCTTCGGCCAGCGGCGAGGGCCCCGCCTGGAACTGGGGTGGTGTCGGCTCGCTCTCGGATCGAGGCGCGGTCTGGGTAACCAGCGGAACGGCAGGGAGTTCGAGTTCGAGCGATGTGCCGATACCTGGGCGATCCTCGTCGCCGGCGGGCATCAGCGCCGACGAGGCGGCGCTTGTTGCGTCGCCCAGTTGCTCCGAAGCGGCTGGGGCGGGCTCCGGTGGCGCCGGAGGGGACCCGGGAGCCGGCGGCAGTTCGACCGCCGGCTGAAGGGCGGCGACGTGGCTGGGGGCCGGTGCCCCTGACGCCCACGGGGCGCGGGTCCACAGCAGGGCACCGGCCA
>JALYYE010000363.1 GCA_030946735.1 Candidatus Dormiibacterota bacterium | reverse complement strand
TGGTCGTCGCCGGCCTGCTGATCTGCCTGCTCGGCGGCGCCTTCGGTGTCCTCGTCCTCTCCAACCTGAGCAGCCAGGAGATGGCGGGACAGATCTTCACCTTCGTGATGCTGCCGCAATTCTTCCTGGCCGGCATCTTCAACCCGATCAAGGTGCTCCCTCCGTACCTGGAGATCCTGTCCCGCATCTCCCCCATGCGCTATGCGGTCGACCTGGCGCGTGGCGCCTTCTACGCCGGGCGACCCGAGTCGTCGCGGGTCGTGCTGGATCCACCCATCGTCGACCTTGCCGTGATCGCCGGGATGTTCCTCGTCTTCCTGGTCATCGGCACGGCGCTGTTTGTTCGCAACGAGCGCAACCGCTAAGCATCGACGACGAGGCCCTGCAGGGGGCCGAGCAACAGGCGCGAGCGCCGGGAAACCCCCGACAAGATGGTCAGCCGGTGCGTCGCGCGTTGGCCGCGTTTGCGCCGCTCCGCCTGCTCGCGCGCGATCGGTTTCCAGAGCTGGTCGACAACTGCGATGGGATCACCAACGACCTCACTCATGGGCCGCTGCAAATGCTCGGCCCAAAGGCGCAGGCGTGTCTGCTTGGCAAGCTGCGCATCGTCCGACACAAGGTTCATCTCGGTGTCGTTGAACAGTGAGTGCTCGTTGAGGTTTGCCGAGCCGATCGTTATCCAGGCGTCATCGACGATGCCCAGCTTGGCGTGGACGTAGATCTGCTCATCCTTCTCCCCACCGATCGCGTAGAGGGTGCACGCCACCAGCCTGCCCGCGTCGCCGTCGGCCTGGAGGAGCGTCCCGAGCTGGCCGCGCGTGTCGTCGCCACCTGAGTCAGGCTTGGCGGGGAGGACAAGCAGCAGGCGAAAGTCCGGCCTTGGCGGCCGTTCCAGCTTCTCGCGAAGGACCGCGAGGATCTCGGGCGACCAGAGGAACTGGTTTTCCAGGTAGACGAAGCGCTGCGCCGCGCGGAGTGCGCGCAGGTAGGACTCGAGGATGCTAAAGTCCCCGCGGGGAAGCTGCGGGTACGTGCCCTCCGGCACGGTGCGAACCACCTGCACTTCGGTGTCGCCCGCAGGTGGTGGCGTCGCGACCGGCGGGAGCGCCTCGCTGGTGATGGCCTGCCAGCGCATCGCAAAGTTCCGCGCCACGTCCTCTACGGCGGGCCCGGCGATGCGGGCCGCGAGATCATGCCAACCGACCGTAGCGCGTGGCGGGTGGGTCGGAGTATCCCAGCGGTCGCCATTGAAGCCGGTCAGGTCGATGCCACCGACGAATGCGATCTGATCATCGATCACGATCGTCTTCTCATGGTGGCAGTGCATGGGGCGCTCGCGGGCATCGAGCGCGCACTGAACGTGGTTGCCGGCGGTGAGTTCGTCACGGACCTTGCGGACGTCCCCCCGCCAGGGCCGCATCACCGGCACCGGTACCCCTGCCCAGATCAGGACGCGAACGGGGATGCGGGCGGCAACCTCGGCGAGCAGGTCTTTCAAGATGATTGGCCGCTCGCCTCGGGTCAAGGCAAACGACGGGGTCAAATGCCAGTCGGTGATGTGGACATGTGACCGGGCGTTGGCGATCGCCGTCGCCATCGCCTCGAGCGCGTCAGCGCCGTCGATCAGCACAGTCACCGCGTTTCCCGGGCGTGGCGAGGGCTGACCCTCGGCCCACCCGCCCGGCGGCGGGTCGATGGCAGCGCTCCACCCGACGCGCCGGAGCCGGCGCCGGTGATGGGATACAGTCAGCCCCTCGACAAGCTGGCCGAGCGCGTCGTCGGCCACCTCCCGCGGGCTCTTTCTCGACACGTCCGCCTCAGGGTAACTGCTACGCTTCGCCGAATGTCCAATCAGATCATCCAGATCATCAGCGCGGGTGGTCTGCTCGCCATATTCCTGACGATGGCAGCGGAAAGCGCCGGCATCCCGATCTCGAGCGAGATCGTTGTCCCCCTGGGCGGCGCACTGGCGTCGCAGGGGAAGCTCTCTTTCATCGGGGTCGTTGTTGCCGCCAGCTTGGGCAACCTTCTCGGCTCGCTGGTGGCCTATCTGCTGGTCAAACGCTACGGCGAAACCTTGATCCTCGGGCCTGGCCGGCGCGTCGGCCTCACGGCGGGCCATCTCCGGCTGGCCAACCGGTTCTTCGAGCGGTGGGGCCTGGCGGCGGTGTTTGCCGGCCGCCTCCTCCCGGTCATCCGCACCTACATCTCCTTCCCGGCGGGCCTCTCGCGTATCACCGTCCTGCCATTTACGGCGGCGACCATACTCGGCGCGATCCCCTGGAACCTCGCCCTGGCCTATGCCGGCTTCAAGCTGGGCCAGAATTACGAGCGCGTCGCCAGTGCCCTCGGTCCGTTCACCATCCCGCT
>JALYYE010000310.1 GCA_030946735.1 Candidatus Dormiibacterota bacterium | reverse complement strand
TTGACGCGCTCCCGAAGGTTGCGCATTCCCTGGCCAGTTTGCGCCGCCGCGGTATCAAAGCCCCGGCCGTCATCCTCGATCTGCAGCACGCCCCGATCATCCTCGCGAAACAGACTCACCCGGCAGGTTGCGGCCTGGGCATGCCGGCCCACATTCGAGAGTGCCTCACGGGTGAGCTGCACCAGGTCAGCCGAACGCGGCGCCAGTTCGGCCGCGAGGCTCTCATCGATGTCCGGGACCGTCGTGACCCCGCTCTTCTCCGTGAAGTCCGCAATCAGGTCATCGAGGGCCTGGCGCAGCTGGCGGTCGGCTAGAAGACCCGGCCGCAAGCCAAAGATGTAGTTGCGCAGGTCCCGGATGGCACGATCGATCTCGCTGACTGCCGACTCGACGCGGCTTTCGACCTCGCGGTCGCCGCTGCGCTGCGCGACGGCCTGCAGGCCCATGCCGACGGCGAACAGCGATTGGATAACCCCATCGTGCAGCTCGCGGGCGATCCGCTCGCGATCATCCAGCACCGCCAGGCGCTGCAGCTCTCGCTGGCCATGGGCACGCTCGAGGGCCACCGAAGCCTGGTTCGCGAAGGTCTCGACCAGTCGGACCTCCTGCTCCTCGAAAGCCGTGCCACCCACCGGGTTCGCCACCGCCAGCGTGCCGATGGCGCGCCCCTGCACGATCAGCGGCACAAGCACCATGGGGCCCATGTGGCCGAGGGTCACCATCGGTTGGTAGGTGCGCGGGTCGGTCGATGCGTCGGCCAGAACCGTGGCCTGCTGTGAGCGCATCACGTCGCCCGACACCGAGCCCTCCATCGGCACCCGCAGGCCGGACAGCTCGTCGGCGTAGGCGCCGTCGGCGATGGCAACCTTCAGCTCTGACTCACCGTCATCGTCCAGGCTGGGAACAACGATGGTGGACGTCGCCGCCCCCGCCAGCTCCCGGGCGTCGTGCGCCACGGCCTTGAGCACGGCCTGGAGCTCCTGGCCGGCCAGGATGGCGTTTCCGATCTCGCGGACCGCTTCCAGCCAGCGCTCGCGCCGCCGCCCTTCTTCATAGAGGTTGATGTTCTCAATGGCCACACCGGCCTGCGCCGCGAGAACCACCAGGGCGGCCTCGTCCTCGGCATCGAACTCGGGCGCCCCCAGTTTCTCGGTCAGGTAGATGTTGCCGAACACCTTTCCCCGTGCAACGACGGGGGCACCGAGAAAGGACGACATCGGCGGGTGATGCGCGGGGAACCCGACCGAACGCCTGTCTTCCACGATCCGTCGCAGCCGCAGCGGCTTCGCGTCATGGATCAGCGCGCCCAGGATGCCTTCGCCGACTGGAAGCGGACCGATCGCGCGCCGCTCCTCCTCGGTGATCCCCACGGTAATGAACTGGCGGATCCGACCGTTGGGACCGAGCACCCCCAGCGCGCCATACCGTGCGCCGGTCAAATCCACCGCCAGCTCGATGATGCGCTGGAGAACCGTCGGGAGGGACAGATCCGCAGCGAGCGCAAGACCCAAATCCAGGAGCTGGTCCCGTCGGTCCTTGCCAGAGGCCGACGTCAAGCCATCCCTCAGGACCCCGGAGTCGTCGTGCGGCGGGCGAAGTAGGCGGCGGCCTCGGCCCGGCGCGCCACCTCGAGCTTGGAGAGAATGCTGGTCACGTAGTTCTTCACCGTCTTCTCGGCCAGGTTGAGTTCGTGTCCGATCTCGCCGTTGGTCTTGCCTTCCGAGATCAAACTCAGGATCCGCTCCTCCTGGGCCGACAGCCGGGCGAGTCGCTCGTCCTTGAGGAACTGCTTTCCCTTCCGCAGCCGATCCAGCACGCCTTTTGTGACCGCAGGGTCGAGGAGACTCTGCCCGGATCCGACCGTTCGAACTGCCCGGACGAGGTCTGCCCCCTTGATCTGCTTGAGGACGTAACCGGCGGCGCCCGCCATGATCGAGGCGAACAGCGCATCGTCGTCGGCGAACGTGGTCAGCATCAGGACCTGCGTCTTGGGCAGGCGAGCACGAATCTCGCGGGTCGCCTCGATACCACTTCCATCCGGTAGCCGGATATCCATGATGACGACGTCCGGACGAGCCCACTCCACTCGGGCAATTCCCTCTTTGACCGTCCCGGCTTCGCCGACGACCGTGATGCCGGCTTCGGGCTCGAGCAACGCCTTGATACCGTCCCTGACGACTTCGTGATCGTCAACCAGAACGACCCGTAGTGGTGTCTCGCTCACCGACATATGGTCGCAAATTCGAAGGGCGGCTGAAGGTCCCGCCGAAGTAGGGACCTTGGTCGGTGTCGTCCCCCTCGAGCGGTGGCTACCGTGGATACCACTGACTATGGATACACCTGCCGGCTACCTGCACTGGGGCTTCATCCTGATTTCGATCCCGAACCTGATCCTGATCGGCTTGATGATCGTGCTCTTCGTGATCGCCCTGTTCGTTCCCCTGCCCGGTGAGAAGGAGAGATCATGAGACCAACCAACGACCCCGGACCGATGGGCGAACGGTCCAGTGGTTGGACGGCCCGCGCCCGCCAGGAAATCGCGGAAAGGCTGCCCATGGAAAACCTTCTCCCCGACCGCCAGCCCTACTACGTGGGCTCGTGGGTCTACGTTTTTGGCGTCGTGACGATCGCCGCCCTTGTGCTGACGGTGTTGAGTGGCGTCATCCTGGCCCTGGCAGGGCCCGATTGGTGGCACTTCTCGGCGGCCGGCCGATTCTTCAACAGCCTGCACTTCTGGAGCGTCCAGCTCTTCTTCGTCTTCATGGTGCTGCACCTGTGGGGTCAGTACGT
>JALYYE010000290.1 GCA_030946735.1 Candidatus Dormiibacterota bacterium | reverse complement strand
TTTCCCTCGTTCGAGAGCCGAACGGTCACGATGGACGGGGTCAACATTCACTATGTCTGCGGCGGCAGCGGTCCGTCGCTGGTGCTGGTCCACGGCCTCGGGAGCTCGGCCGCAGTTGAGTTTTATTACAATCTCGAGCCGCTCGCCGCGCACCATCGGGTGCTCGCCATTGACCTCCCCGGCTTCGGCAAGTCCGACAAGCCCGTGCTCGACTACACGATCGACCTCTTCGTCAAGGCGGTTCGCGATCTGATGACCTCAGAGGGCCTTGAGCGGGCGGCCGTCATGGGCGTCTCGATGGGCGGGCGCGTCGCGCTTGGCCTCGCTCTCGACTCGCCGGAACTGGTCGAACGGCTCGTGCTCGTCGATGCGCTGGGGGTCGGCCCGCCGCGGCGCGTGTTCGCCTACCGCATCCTGCTGACCAGGGGTCTCGGCGAGCTGACTCTGCGCGGGACGGCCCGGGCCCTGCGACAGATGAACCCGGCAACGATTCGCCGATTCTGGGGATGGTATCTACGGCGGCCGAGCCGCGTGCAGACCACCTGGAGTGACGAGCGCATCGCCAACCACGGCACACTCCTCTCGACGCCGGCGTACCGCGCCGCCTACCTTTCGGCGCTGCGCTCGATCGCCGGGATGACACAGCTGCGGGGCGGCGTGGGCGTCGAGGACCGGCTCTCGGAGCTCCGCATGCCCACGCTCCTGATCTGGGGCCGGCACGATCACATCTTTCCCGCGCGGCATGCCGAGTCGGCCAAGGACAAGCTTCCCCGCGGAAAGGTCGTTATCTTCGAGGACAGTGGACACACGCCACAGATGGAAGAGCCGGAGCGATTCAACCGTCTCGTACTCGACTTCCTCACCGAGCCGGCGAGCCGCTCGGGCCAGGGGGTCGCTTAGGATGGTCCTTCCATGTCGATAACCGAGCTGAGGCCGACGCGCCGTGCTGATCTACGGAACGTGGCGATCATCGCCCACGTGGATCACGGCAAGACCACGCTCGTCGACGCCCTGCTCAAGGAGTCGCACGTGTTCGCCGCGCACGAACAGGTGGGTGAGCTGATCATGGATTCCAATGCGCTGGAGCGTGAGAAGGGCATCACCATCCTCGCCAAAAACACATCCATTCGCTACCACGGCGTCAAGATCAACATCATCGACACGCCGGGTCATGCCGACTTCGGTGGCGAGGTTGAGCGGGTGCTGGGCATGGCGGAAGGCTGCCTGCTTCTGGTGGACGCGCTCGAGGGCCCCATGCCGCAAACCCGCGTCGTGCTCCGGCAGGCGCTCGAGCTCGGCCTGATGCCGATCATCGTCGTGAACAAGATCGACCGCGTTAACGCGCGGCCCGCCGAAACGGTCGAGGCGACGCATGACCTTCTCCTCGAGCTGGCAAAGAATGCCGATCAGCTCAGTGCCCCGGTGATCTATACCAACGCCCGCACCGGGACGGCGACCGTCGACCTGCGCCATCCTGGATCCACCCTCGAGCCGCTGCTCGATGCCCTGCTGACCTACATCCCGCCACCGTTGGGCGATGCGGACGGCCCGCTACAACTGCTCGTCAGTAACCTGGACCACGACAACCACATCGGCCGGCTCGCGATTGGGCGGATCACGCGCGGCACACTTCGCCCCGGCCAGGACGTGGTCCGCATCAGCGAGGCCGGCACCGGCCAGCGGCAGCGGATCACCACCTTGCTGACCGTCGAGGCCCTTCAGCGCCGCCCCGCCGATTCCGCTTCGGCCGGCGAGATCGTGTTCATCGCGGGCCTTCCGGATATCGCGGTGGGCGACACGGTGGCGGATGCCGAGCATCCCGAAGGGCTGCCCCGGCTCGAGGTCAGTGAGCCGACGCTGCGCATGCAATTCTCCGTCAACCAGTCGCCCTTCGCCGGCCGCGAGGCGACCACCAGCAGCACCTCACGTCAGCTGCGAGCCCGGCTCGAGCGTGAGCTGCAGACCAACGTGGCGCTCAAGGTCGCCGATGGGGCAACCGCTGACATCTTTGAGGTGAGCGGCCGCGGCGAGCTTCACCTGGCGATCCTGATCGAGACCATGCGCCGCGAGGGTTACGAGTTCGAGGTCTCGCGCCCGGCCGTCATCACGCGCGAGATCGACGGGGAACGCCACGAGCCGGTCGAGGAGTGCATCATCGACTGCAGCCTCGATGCGGTGGGTGCCATCACCGAGGCGCTCGGCTCCCGTGGGGCGCAGTTGCAGACGATGCGTACCGATGCCGGCAGCGGAGCGCGGCTCACCTACCTCGCGCCCACCCGGGCGCTGATCGGCCTGCGCAGCTTGATCCTGACGCTGACCCGAGGCACCGGCGTGATGTCGACGCGGCTGGTTCGATGGGAACGCTGGCGGCAGCTCCCGCCGCGGACGCGCAATGGCGTGCTGACGGCGAGCCAGACCGGGATGGCGGTCGCCTATGGGCTGCAGGGCGTGCAGGAACGCGGTCAGCCCTTCATCGGCCCCGGGACGCAGGTCTACGAGGGCATGATCATCGGGCTCAACCGCCGGGGCGGCGACATCGACGTCAATGCCACCAAGCAGAAGCAAAAGACGAACATGCGCGCCTCCACCGAGGACGCCACCGTCAAGCTGGTCCCGCCCCGGCAGATGTCCCTCGAGGAGTGCCTCGACTTCATCGAGGATGACGAGTTGGTCGAGGTGACGCCCAAGGGGATCCGGATGCGCAAGCGCCTGCTGACCGCGGGCGACCGCATCAAGCTGCGCAAACGCGACCTGGCCAGCTAAGCGAACGGATGTCCCATTCGGGCGGCGTAATAGGCGAGCACCCACTGGAAGAGCAAAACCAGCCCCCACATAAGTAGGATGGCCCCGGCCAGCCCGAGCACCGCCGGCCCGAGCCGCTTCAGCCGGTAGCGCGCGAACTCCGGAAAGGTCGCCCAGAAGGTGGCCGAGAAGAGGGCATCGCGACGGGCCTGGCGAAGCGCGATTCGAATCAGGACGAAGCCGGCGACAGCGAGCCCGAGAGCTAAGATCAGCATCAGCCCGGGGCCGCCATATGTTGT
>JALYYE010000284.1 GCA_030946735.1 Candidatus Dormiibacterota bacterium | reverse complement strand
CCGCACGAGCGCTGGGGCGAGGCGCCCTGTGCCTTCGTCGTCCTGAAAGCCGGTCAGAGCGCGAGCGCGGAGGAGCTTCGAGAGTTCTCGCGCGCGAAGTTGGCGCACTTCAAAGTGCCGCAATGGTTCAACTTCGTCGAGGAGTTACCGAAGACGGCAACCGGGAAGATCCAGAAGTTCGTCTTACGCGGACGCGCGGCGGCCATCGTCCGTCAATAGGGTCGCTGCTTTAGCGGCCACCCGACGGTGTGTCCTGGTCGGGGTGTCAGGGCGCGGGGGTCAGCTCCGTGTAGTCATTAATGATGACCTGGTGGCTGACCGTTCCCGAGATGTCAAGACCCCAGCTCTTCGAATACGGCGTGCTGGTCTGCGAAAGCACGTTGCCGGATGCGTCCCTGGTGGTAAAGGTCGAGGTTCCGGTCAGGGTGACGCCGACCAGCCGCGATGCCTGGCTGCTGAACTTCGGGAGGAAGAGGTTGAGTGAGACTTTGTCGAAGCTGTACGTTTTCTGAATGATCTTTCCGCTACTGATGTCATCCTTGATGACGTCGACGAATTCCTTGAGGCCGTCGCCGATAGCCCCACTTTCTGCCAAGTGTAGGTCGTGGGCGCGACGCGCCTCGGATTCGATGATGAGATCGAGCACGGCGTCATGCGCCATCCTGGTGGCGTTCTTGGGCGCGGACTGATCGAATGCGATTACGTTGGACGCGACCGTCACCGTCGGAATCGGCGGAAGGATCCACACCTTTGCCGACGCTGAGGCCGGTCCTGAATTTCTCGGCGGCGGCAGCGCGGCGCCGGCGGAGCTCGAGACCCAGCCGCCAATGTCGGGCCCGGCGCCGATGGTGAGCCCGAGGTTGGGCGTGGACCCGTCGGCGAGGCCGGCGGCAGGCTCCGGACTGTGGGTGGAGAGATCGGCGGCGACCGGAAGGACGCCAACAAGGATCAGAGCGACCGCGAGCGCCACGGGCAGGCGCCAGCTCAGGCGACGACGCCTCCCGGCCCGACGCCTGACCTGCGCTTCGAGCGGAGAAAGGAATCGCGCCAACCCAAAGCGAAGGGCACAGGCGAGCACCAGGCTCCCGAGGATTGCCGTCTTGGTCCAGAACTCCAGCGTTGTCGGGCCCAGGAGGAGCACCGCCAGGATCGCCACCATGATGCCGAAGCCAACCCGCGCCACCGCACCGTCGGGCACCGTCCTGGGGTCAGGAATCATGAAGAGCCCGAAGACCAGGAGCTCGGGCGACGTCACCAGGATCTGCCAGAGGTCCCATCCGCACATTGGGGCCACCTGCCAGCTGGCGACCATGCAATGGTCGGGGACGGCGGCCAGGGCCAGCGCGGTAAGGGCCGCAAAGCCAGCCATGAAACCCAACTCGAGACCGAGTAAGCGCAGCTCCCACCCGATCAGCAGCCCGCCGACGATCAGGACCGCATAGGTCACGATCAGCCACGGCCCCATCGGGATCCACCACAAATCCTGCGGCTCGGTCAACTTCGGGCCCAGCACGGTGAAGGCGAGGACCAGCCCAAGGTTCGAGGGGTTGAAGATATGCCGTCCCCGCCAGCGGATCAGGTACTTCGACGCCATCGAGATGGCGACCACGCCGACGAAGATCCAGATCCCGTGAAGGCTCCACCATTGACCATGCAGCGTGCCGGGGGTACGGAGGATGAAGGCGGCGCTGTTACCGGTCAGCAACCCGCTGGCCGGCCACATGATGGCTTTGTCCTTGAAGAAGGCCACCACGAATTCGATCAGGGCGCCCGTCGCAAGAGAGATGAGAATCTGCGCCACGGAGAGCCGGAAGCCGAGCACCGTCTGGCCCAGGACCTGCAGCGTCACCAGCACGGCGGCCACGTGCATCCGAGGGTCGCGGATGCTGGGGAGGATAACCGCGTATTCTCGGCCGAAGATGCGGACTGCCCGGTGCTTGCCGCTCACGCCCGAGTAACGCTTGGAACGGCCGACCCGTTACAGAGCCAGACCTTGCTAGCATTTCGTTCCCTGGTGAAGGCGGGATACCGGGCGCGAACCGGGTTGATGGGAGCTGTCGTGGTCGCCACGCTCACAGCGTGTGATCTTCCATTCGGTCTCGGCCTGCCCACCACGCGAAGCCTGCAGAGTAGCGCTGCCGACGTCCTGGACACGGTTGACAGCTTCGAAATCAATGGATCGTACAGCGAGGGCACGAACCATTGGTCGATCGACCTGCAGGTGGGCCGGCCCAAATCCGAGCACGTGACGGTGACGGCGTCCAACCTCAAGCTCGAGGCGATCATCATTGGCAACGACGCCTACTATCGCGGACAGGCGTACTTGTCTGCGCACATGGGCAGCGATGTCATCTCCCGGAGCTTCGTCAAAGCGGCCGGAAATGGCTGGTGGAAGAGTTCGGCTGGCCACGTGCCTCAGTTGACTGACTTGACCGACGGAAACACCTTCCGGTCGACGTTTCTGGGGCAGGCGGCAACCCGGCGGACGGACCATGTTTCGGTCGATGGCCTCGAGGCGATCGAGCTCTCTGGTCCAAGGGCGGACGTCTTCATCGGCACTGAGGTCCCCTACCGGGTGTTACGGGTACGGTTGAAACCCGGCGTCGTCATCGATGGAATCCGTGACGCTGACCTTCGGTTCACCAACTACAACCGCGACTTCGCGATCTCGGCGCCCCG
>JALYYE010000261.1 GCA_030946735.1 Candidatus Dormiibacterota bacterium | reverse complement strand
ACAACATGAGCTCGAACCTCATCCTGCCGCTGGGTGTCGACAAGACGCTGACGGTCTTCGAATGGTTCTTCTCACAACCCGGCACCGGCCCAGGCTGGGAGTCGATGCAGCAGACGATTGCCTTCTCCGACCAGATCCAGCAGGAAGACATCGCGCTCTGCGAGCACGTCCAGCGTGGCCTCAAGTCTCGCTCCTACGACCGTGGCCGCTTCAACGCGAAACGCGAGAACGGCGTCTACCACTTTCAGCGGCTCGTCTCCGAATTCCTCTCTTAGAGCTGCCTTAGACGCCTCGGGGCCGCACGCTTCTGCCGAGGCTTGGCGGGCGATTGACGAACCGGTTACCGCCTGCTAGGTTTGGTCCAAACCTAAGGGAGAGGAGGGAACCCGATGCCCGACGACGTCCTGACACGTCCGCCGCAGTCGACCGTTCCGGCAGGAGCCACGAGCCAGGAGGAGGCCGACGCCCACGACCTGGGACGCTTTGGCTACAAGCAAGAACTGAAGCGAGTCCTCGGCGTTTATTCCAGCTTTGCCGTCGCTTTCTCCTACATCTCACCAAGCACCGGCATCTTCACGCTTTTTGCGCCGATCGGCCTGGCGATTGCCGGGCCGTTCTTCTTCTGGAGCTGGCCGCTGGTCGCGCTTGGCCAGTTCATCGTCGCCTTGAACTTTGCCGAAGTCAGCGCGCACTTTCCGGTTGCCGGCTCGGTCTACCAGTGGACGAAGTACCTCTCGAGCCGTCCCTATTCGTGGATGACCGGCTGGATCTATCTGTTCGCCGGCGTTCTGACGGTCACCGCGGTGGTGGCGACCATTCCGGGGCTGGTGCTGATTCCGCTACTCAACAACTTGGGACTCACGGTCACGAACAATGCCCAGACGCAAGTTGCGATCGCGCTGGTCATTCTGGCCAGCACCACGTTGCTGAACATCTTCGGTGTGCGGCTCGTCGCGTTGATCAACAATACGGGCGTCGTCTTCGAGATCCTCGGTATGGTCGTCTTCGCGCTGGTGTTATTGATCTTCTATCACCATCAGTCGGCGACCGTCGTATTCGACAGCAACTACCTCGGCTCAGGTTTCACCGGTGGTGCCTTCCTGGCCGCCATGTTCATGTCGCTCTTCGTCATCTATGGCTTCGACACGGCCAGCACACTGGCCGAGGAGACGAGGAATCCTCGCGCCATGGCTCCCAAGGCGGTGCTGGCATCGGTGGTCGGTGCCTTCATCATCGGCGGCATCTTCCTCTACTCGATCATTGTCGCCATCCCGGACATGGGGAAGTACGTCGACGATGCACGGACAGGGAAAGTCGGGTCGCCCGCGGACATCCTAACGGCGGTGCTGCCGAGCTGGATGGCCAACCTCTATCTCGTGGTCGTGCTGGCCGCCATTTACGTCTGCTGCCTGGCGATCCAGACGTCGACCATCCGCCTCGCGTTCGGCATGGCGCGTGACGGCAAGCTTCCACTGGCTCGCCTCTACAACAAGGTCAGCCCCAGCCTGCATACACCCGTTGGCGTTTGCATCCTGATCGGTGTGCTGGCGGCGGTTCCGTTCCTCTACTACTCGGGTGCGGGCACGATCGCCATCTCGGCCACGGGCATGATCTACCTCTCGTACTTGCTCGGCAATCTCGCGATCCTCATCGCCCGGACGAAGGGGTGGCCGACGGAGAAGGCGCCCTTCAAGTTGGGCGGTTGGGGCATGATGGTCAACCTGCTGGCTCTTGTGTGGGGCGGCAGCATGCTCGTCAACTTCCTCTGGCCGCGGCCCGGAAGCATCATCAACCCGAGCCTTGGCTCGTTGCCGAACATCCCCAACCTCGGGCCTGTGGGGAACATCCCGATCTTCGAGGCGACCGTCGGCGTCGTCGTGATCGTCGGCGCGATCTACTACGTGATCGCGCAGCGCGGCAAGCAAGATCAGGTCGTCCGCGCCGCATAGTCGAAGTCGATAGCCCCCACCCTACCCTCGCCCGAGAGCGGGGGAGGGTAAGGCCGAGGGCTTACCTACTTATAATGACCACCACATGGCGGTCAAAATACGTGTGCCTGGCGCGCTTCGGCAACTGACTCGCGGGGCGGCCATTGTCGAGGTCGATGCCGGGGACGTGTCGCAGGCGTTGGACGAGCTCAACCAGAAGTTCCCGGGCTTCAAGGAGAGGCTCTACGACGACAAGGGAGAGCTCCGCCAGTTCATCAACATCTACCGGAACGACGAAGACATCCGCTTCGGCTCTGGACTTAAGACGCCGCTGAAGGACAGCGACGACCTTTCGATCGTCCCGGCGGTCGCTGGAGGCTGACCGCCGCCATGGCGCGGACGACGGTGCGCCTGACCTTCCGCGGCGACACTCGGAATGACCCGATCATCTACCGGCTCGGCCAGGAATACAAAGTCGTGACTAACATTCGACGCGCCGATGTCGGCACCGACACCGGCTGGGTCGAGCTGGACCTTGACGGGGAACCCGCCGAGGTCGACCGGGCGCTCGAGTATTGCCGCAGCCGCGGCATCGGGGTCGACAAGCTGGAGCAGCCGTGAAAGTCGCCGTCGCCATGAGCGGCGGCGTCGACTCGTCGGTCGCCGCGGCCCTGATGCGTGAGGAGGGTCATGACGTCTTCGGGGTCACACTCCAGCTCTGGCCCAAGGAGATGGCGCTCAAGGACTTCGACAAGCACCACGGCTGCTGCTCGCTGGATGCGGTCGAGGACGCGCGCCGCGTCGCCAACCGGCTCGGCATTCCCTATTACGTGCTGAACTTCGAGGCCGACTTTCGGTCGTCGGTGATCGACCCGTTCACAGAGGCGTACCTCGAGGGGCGCACACCCAATCCCTGCATCCGCTGCAACGAGACCATCAAGTTCGGCCTCCTGTTGCGCAAGGCGCTGGCGCTCGGCGCCGATCTGCTGGCGACCGGCCACTACGCCCGCATCGACCTGGGCGCCGACGGCTATCGCCTTCGGCGTGCCGTCGATGACCGGAAGGATCAGTCGTACGTGCTCTACCAGCTTGGGCAGGAGGAACTCGCCGTCCTGCGCTTCCCCGTGGGCGACTGGGCCAAGGCCGAGATCCGCGAGAAAGCCGGCGCGCTCGGGCTGGTCACGGCGCTGAAGCCGGAGAGCCAGGAGATCTGCTTCGTGGCCGACGGCAGCTACCGAAGCTTACTCAAGGATCGCTTCGGCGAGCGGGTCCGGCCGGGCCCGATCATCGACCAGAGTGGCGCCGTGGTCGGTGAACACGACGGCATCGCCATGTATACCGTCGGGCAACGCTCGGGCCTGCGACTGCAAACCGGCGCGCCGGCGTCAGCGCCCCGCTACGTCAGTGCCATCGACGCCGTCAGCAACACCGTCACGATCGGCGGCCGCGAGCAGCTGCAGCGGTCGACTTGCCACCTCGAGGACGTTCGCTACGTGGCCGGACGTGTGCCGCCCGCCGCGTTTCGAGCGAGCGTGAAAGTCCGCTCGCACGCGCCCTTTGCCGGAGCCCTGGTGACGCCGCTGGGGGAGCAGGCACGGATCGACTTCGATGACCCGCAGCGAGCGCTGGCGCCGGGTCAGGCAGCCGTCTTCTATGACGGCGACAAGGTGATCGGCGGAGGGCCCATTGCCGCCGGCGGCGGGTGACACGCCTCGATCTCGCCGCCACGCACCCGCTGCTCCCCACCTTCGCCCTGATCGTTCTCGTGTACCTAACCTGTGTGGGAAGCGTCCTCGCGGCAAAGCTGGCCTGGCGCGGCCGACCCTCTTACTGGCTGGTGCTTTTGGGCGCGTTTTTCTTCCTCATCAGCACGCTGTGGGGGAGGGGCTACCTCTCCGGTGGTGCCACCTTCACCTTCGGGGCCGCGGGCGTCGTGCTGGCCGTCTTCGGGGTCGCCCTGGACCTGATCTTCGGTCAGCC
>JALYYE010000251.1 GCA_030946735.1 Candidatus Dormiibacterota bacterium | reverse complement strand
GGAGGCGGTTCAATCGCCGGGCTTCCGTCGCGATCCCTTCGATGCGGTAGCGGACCGAGGTGTTCATCTCCTGTGTGCGCAGCATGTTCGTGCTGTCCGTGAGGATGGTGCCGATCGGCGTCCGCAGTTCGTGCGAGATGGTGGCGAGCAAGTCCCGAAGCTCCTGTTCGGCCTGCTGCAGGACCTGGACCTGCTGCTCCGTGCGCGCCAGGCGAACCGCAGCCTGGGCGGCCGCCGCCTGGTCGCGGTTGAGGCGAACGAGCTCCGCGTTCGCGCTGCGGAGCTCGCGGGCGAGTCCCTGGGCCCGGATCTGCGCGACTCGCCGCCGGCCGGCGAGAAGGCCGACCACACCGGCGGTGCCGAAGAAGATCGCGAGGTTGACAAGATCCTGCTCCCCGGCGATGGTCAGCGTCCGTACCGGCGGGACGAAGAAGTAGTCGACCAGAAGGAAGCTCACCGCCGCCGCCAGCAGAGCCGGCCAGAGCCCGCGCAGTACGGCAATCACTGCGACCACGCCCATGTAGATGAAGACGTATTCGCGCTGCGGCGAGTGTGTCTGAAGCAGGACCGCGGTAAGCGCTGCCGGGACCAGGACCGCCGCCAACAAAACCGCGAGCTCTTCTAACTGGTCCCTTGAGATCACGATGACAGTGTGGCGCAAAGGACGAGCGGTTAGAGTTAGCGAGGCTATGGGGGAAGAGTCCGGAGAGCGGCGTACCGGAGGCATCGTCCGGCGTGGGGTGGAGCGCGAGAACGAGGACCGCAAACTTCTGGAGAGGCCCGAGGGCGCGCCGGAATTCCTCGAAAGCGACCCCTGGCGGGTGCTGCGTATCCAGGCGGAGTTCGTGGCAGGCTTCGACGCTTTGGCCACGCTCGGTCCGGCGGTCACCTTCTTCGGTTCGGCGCGTGTTCGTCCTCCCGACCCGATGTACGATGCCGCGCGGGCGCTGGCCGCCGAGCTCGCCCGCCGGGGCTTTGCCATCATCACGGGAGGCGGGCCGGGCACGATGGAAGCGGCCAATCGCGGCGCTCGTGAAGGTGGTGGGCTCTCGGTCGGCCTCAACATCGAGCTGCCCTTCGAGCAGGGCCTCAACGAGTACGTGAATCTGGGCATCGAATTTCACTACTTCTTCGTTCGCAAGACGATGTTCGTCAAGTACGCGGAAGCCTTTGTCATCTTCCCAGGCGGCTTCGGCACGATGGATGAGCTGTTCGAGGCGCTGACCCTGATTCAAACGGGGAAGATCGTCCACTTCCCGGTGATCATGTTCGGCTCCGCCTACTGGGCCGGGCTGCAGCAGTGGATCCGCGATCGCGTGCTGGCAGAGGGCAAGATCTCGCCCTCGGACCTGGACCTCATGGTCGTCACCGACGACATCCAGCACGCCGCCGATATCGTGCAGCGGTTCTACCAGCGAAAGGTGCTCGAGGCCCAGCCGCAGGAGCGAGCCGAACCGAAGAAGAGCGACGCTCAGTGACGGCCTCGATCGAGGTGACATTTCTCCAGGACGGTGCGCAGCCGGCCGAGAAAGTCGCGGGAGAACTGGCCGACTTCATCGGCGCCGCGCAGCGCAGTCTCGACATCGCCATCTATGACTTGAACCTGACGGCCGGCCCGGCTGACCTGGTCCGTGCCGCCGTCAAGGCCGCTGCTGGACGCGGTGTGGCCGTGCGCCTGCTCTACAACGTCGACTTCCCCAACCCGATCCCGGTACCGCCGCCCTCGCAGTCCGACACGGCCTTCATCGCCAGTCTGGGGGTGCCGACCAAACCGGTGTCGGGCGTTCCCGACCTGATGCACCACAAATTCATCGTGCGCGACGGCGCGACCGAGGCGGCGACCGTCTGGACCGGCTCAATGAACTGGACGAACGATTCCTGGACACGAGAGGAGAACGTGATCCTCAAGATCCCGTCCCCAGCATTGGCCGGTGAGTACGGGAGGAACTTCGGCGAGCTCTGGGAAACGGGCCGGGTCGAGGGAAGCGGGAAGTACGATCTCGCCGCCGTCCCCGTTACCTACCAGGATAGTCCGGTCAAGGCGCACGTCTTCTTCGCGCCAGGGCGCGGACGCCAGATGGCGCACGTGATCGCCGATAGGATCGCGCACGCCCGACGCCGCATCCGCGTCTGTTCGCCCGTGATCACCGCCGGGGTGATCCTCGGGACGCTCGGTGACCTGGCGCACCGACCACATCCGGAGTTCAAGGGTGTCTACGACCGCACGCAGATGGCCGAGGTGCTCGGTCAGTGGCGGGTCGATCCCCATGCGACCTGGAAGGGACCGGCCTTTCAGGCGGTGAGCGCCGCGTTCCCCTTTGCCTCCAAGGTCACCACGCCGTACACACCAACCAGTGTCCACGACTTCATGCACGCCAAAATCACGGTGGTCGACAACACCGTCTTCACGGGGAGTTACAACCTGTCGCATGCCGGCGAGGACAATGCCGAAAACCTGCTCGAACTCG
>JALYYE010000245.1 GCA_030946735.1 Candidatus Dormiibacterota bacterium | reverse complement strand
GCGCCACAACGTCGCGACGAAGCGGGCACCAGCCGGCGACGGTTTGGTCGCCCGCTTCGTCTTTGTAGGGTTGCCAGCCTAAGCTGGTTTTCGGGAGGAGTGGCTGCGCGCATAGCCACGCACTTTGAACTGGTTTCACTTTGTGCTGGCCGCGCTGGAGTTGCCGAAGATTCCCCGCGAGCGCCATTTCTGGGGACGCCTCGCGGTGCTGCAGCTGATCTATTCGCTCGCCGGGCTCGTCTTCGGGCTCGCCTGCGTCGTGGGTGGGATCGTGTTGTTCTTCCACGGGGTAGCCGGCTCGAGCAGCTGGGTGGGCGAGTTCATCGGCGTGCAGAGCAAGCTCTCTGACGCCGCGCCTGGTACGGTGCTGTTCGTCGTTGGCTTAGTCGTCGTCTGGCTCACCCGCTTCTCGGTCCGGGTCAGGCAACCGATCGACATCGAGTTCCGGGCGGGGGCGCAGGCGACCGAACAGCGCCAACACGACCGGCACGAGCACGAGCGGCGCCTGCACGAGCGGCGTCGCAGGGCCGGCTAACCAACCCTACGTCGGAGCGTACTGGCGGTAGATGGCTTCGACCTGACCGCGGGTGGTCTCCAGACTCCCGCTGTTGTCGATCACGACGTCGGCCCGGACGCGCTTCTCGTCGAGCGGCATCTGGGCGGCGATCCGCTGACGCGCTTCGTCCTCGCCGAGTCCGTCGCGCTCGATAAGCCGTCGTAGCTGCGTGTTCGGGTCGACCCACACCACGAGCACGGTCTCCACCGTCGTAGTGCGGTCGCTCTCGTAGAGCAGCGGGATATCGACGACCAGGACGCCGGGAGCCGACCGGCGGGCCGCAATTTCGGCAGCCAAGCGTTCTCGGATAGGCGGGTGCGTGATGGCGTCGAGCCGGGCGCGGGCGACCGGGTCCGCGAAGATGATCCGGCCGAGCTTGCCGCGGTTGAGATGCCCATCCGGCAAGAGGATGCCCCGGCCGAATGCCTTCGCGATCTCCTCCAGTGCGGGTTGTCCCGGCTCCACCACTTCGCGTGCCAGCTGATCGGCATCGATGACGTCGGCCCCCAGCTGGGCGAAGATCGACGCCACCACCGACTTGCCCGAGCCGATCCCTCCCGTAAGACCCAGGACTCTCACTTCAGACCGTACGATTACCAGGGATGGCGCTGATCAAGTCGATTGCCGTGCTGGCCGTCGTGCTCTCCGCCATCGCTTACTTCTCCATCCGGGCGCGCCAACTCTATCGAATCTTGCGCCTGGGTCCCACCGAGAACCGCTTCGACCACATCCCCGAGCGCATTCGCAGTGTGTTGAGCTACGTCGGCCTCCACACTCGCATGTTCCGCAACGTCTACTCGGGCACACTTCACCTCTTCATTTTTTACGGCTTCGTCGTTCTCCTCACGGCCATCATCCAGGCCTTCGGCGAGGGCATTTTCCCGGGCTTCAGCCTGGCGCTGATCGGCGGCACGACATGGATTGCCTTCCTCCAGGACCTGTTCGGCGTCCTGGTGCTGGTCGGCGTACTCATGGCGCTGGTCAACCGGTTGATCATCAGGCCGCGGCAGTTTCACGAGAGCAACGAAATCGACGCGCTGATCATCCTGGGGCTGATCGCCACCATCATGATCGGGATGCTGGGCCAGAATGCGGCCCGCGTCGCGGAGGGTGGCGATCCGTCGGCCCCATGGCGGCCGTTCTCGTCGCTGATCGCTCGCGCTTTCGAAAGCTTCGGCTGGCAGGGCACCGCGGCGATCGCAGCGCACGAGGTCTTCTTCTGGGTCCACATCCTCGCGGTGCTCGGGTTCCTCGTCTACATCCCGAGCTCGAAGCACCTGCACATCATCGTCGCCATTCCCAACGTCTTCTTCCGTAAGCTGGCGCCCAAGGCGGGCGCGGCGCTCGCGCCGATCGATCTCGAGCACGCCGAGCACTACGGCGTCAGCGCAGTCACGCAGTGGTCATGGAAGAACCTGCTGGACTTGTATTCCTGTACTGAATGCGGGCGCTGCCAGGAGCAGTGCCCGGCATTCCTGACGGGCAAGCCGCTCAATCCGAAGATGATCATCGTCGACGCCAGGGAGAACCTCTTCAAGACGGTGCGGGACGCGCCGCCCGAGCAGCGCCGCGCGCCCCAGCAGTCGCAGAAACTGATCGGCGAGGCGATCAAAGAGGACGAGATCTGGTCGTGCGTCGCCTGCGGCGCCTGCCAGCAGGAATGCCCGGTGCTGATCGAGCACGTGCCCAAGATCATCGATATGCGGCGCAGCCTGGTGCTGGAGGAGAGCAAATTTCCCAAAGAGGCGCAGGGCGCGCTGCGCAGCATCGAGACCCAGGGCAACCCCTATGGCTTGCCGCGCGCGCAACGGTCTGATTGGGCGCAGGGACTCGGCGTCAAGACAATCGAGGAGAACCCCAACGCCGAGTATTTGTACTTCGTCGGCTGCGCCGCGTCCTACGACGAGGCCAACCGGGCCGTGGCGCGCGCCTTCGTGGGGCTGTTGCAAAAGGCCGGCGTCGACTTTGCCATCCTGGGTCGGTCCGAGACCTGCAACGGCGATCCCGCACGGCGCATCGGCAACGAGTACCTCTACCAGACCCAGGCTGAGCAGAACATCGAGGCGATGAACAACGCGAAGATCAAGAAAGTCATCGCCACCTGCCCGCACTGCTTCAACACCATCAAGAACGAGTTTCCTCAGTTCGGCGGGACCTACGAAGTCGTCCATCACACCCAGCTGCTCGCCAGTCTGATCAAAGAGGGCAAGCTCAAGCCGAGCAAGGCGATCGACGGCAAGTTCACCTACCACGACTCTTGCTACCTCGGCCGCTGGAATGACATCTACGACCCGCCCCGCGCCGTCGTCGAGGCCATCCCGGGCGCCGAGCTTGTCGAGATTGAGCGCCATCACAAGCGTGGCTTCTGCTGCGGCGCCGGCGGGGGCCGCATGTGGATGGAGGAGAAGATCGGCAAGCGCATCAACCACGAGCGCGTCGAACAGACGCTGCGCACGCAGGCCCCGCGCGTGGCGACCGCCTGTCCCTTCTGCCTGACAATGTTCCGCGATGGGATCTCCGCCAAGAGTGCCGAGGAGCAACTCCAAGTGCAAGATCTCGCCCAATACCTGGCCGACGCCATGGACACTGTGAGCCCGCCGGCTTGAAGGTCGAAGACCTTGCACACCGCATCGATGTGGTGGTCGCCAGGCGCGCCACGAGGCTGATCGTCATCGACGGCTGGGGCGGCGCCGGGAAGAGTCGGTTGGCGACCGAGCTGGAGAAACGATTGCCCTCGGTGGCGGTGGTCCACACTGATGACTTCGCCGGCCCAAACCAGCCAGGCTGGGACTGGCAGCGCTTTTCGCGCGAAGTTCTCGACCCCTTGCTGGCCGATCGTCCCGCGCGGTTTCAGCGATATGACTGGAACCGCGACCAGCTTGGTGAGTGGCAGCAGGTTCCGACGGGCGGGACTGTGATCGTGGAAGGGATCTCGTCGTCGCGGCAGGAGCTCGGGCAGGCCTGGGACCTGGTGATCTGGGTGGAGTGCTCCCGGGAGCTGCGCTTGCGTCGAGGCGTCGAGCGGGATGGTGAGGCACTCCGCTGGAAATGGGAAACCGTCTGGATGCCCGAAGAGGAAGCCTATGTGCGGACACAAGACCCGATCGGTCGCGCCAACATCGTCGTCGATGGCAGCGACGCTCATTTCTACGAGTCGGGCGGACTCGCTGGCGCCGACGGCGTCAAAGCCTGATTAACGCTTTAACACGTTGGCCGCATCTGTCATCGTTTGCTCGAAGGCTTCTCCGACGTCGAAGCAAGGCAGATGAAGACGAGCGCAGGCCTGCTCCAGCCGAGCTGACCATGCGGCCACCTCGGCAGCAACTGACGCGACGAGATCGGGTCCCGCATCTTGTAACCACGGATTCGGGCCTCGCCCGTCGCGCACCTCGGCCGGTGTCGCGGCGCGCCTGACCAGGAAGACCACACTCGCGTCATAGTCCGAACGGAGCTGCGCGGCGATTTCGGGCAGGATGACCTCACCTTCGATTCCGAAGGACTGGTCTGATCCATGGAGGTAGGAGACGGCACGCTCCAGGTATGGCTGAAACATGCCCGCCGCTCGCAGGATTCGGTCTGGACCTTTCGCCATCGGAGGTCGCCAGTCGGGTAGCGCCACTTCTAGGGCGGCCCATAACAGGTCGGTCGGGATAAAGGCAATTCCATGACTTCGTGTCAGGCGACGGGCCAACTCCGACTTTCCGCAACGCGGAGGACCTCCAATCAGGTACACCACGGCCCCAGCATATCCAGCGACCTGATTTGACTTCGTCAGGTCGAAGCGGTAGTCTACGGGGGCAATGAGGCACCGTTTTCTCACAGGCACGCTCGCGTTCTTCAGGGGCGGAGCCTGCCTAGCACGGGCCTCACAGCATTGAAAGCCAAGTAATTTAGACCCCGACGCGAGCGCTTTCGACCGTGTGGCCCAGAGGCCCACGGTTTTTTGTTGTTCAGCGCAATTCATCGAGGAGTTGAGATCATGGCGATCCACAAGAGCGAATTGAATACCGCGGCGGTCGAGGTGGAAAGCGTCTCGAAGCGCTTCGGCGACGCCCGCCGCCCGAATCGCCTGATGCCGTGGCGGAAGGCGAAGAAGCCAAAGCTGGCGCTCGACCAGGTGTCGCTGCACGTCCCGACCGGCCGGATCACCGGCATCCTGGGTGCCAACGGCAGCGGCAAGTCGACGCTGATCCGGATCCTGGCCACCCTGCTCACACCCGATGCGGGGACGGCGTCGGTCTTTGGCTACGACGTGGTGTCGCAGGCCGATGACGTGCGCCGGCACATCAACCGCGTCTCGGTGGAGGCCTCGTTCTTCAAAGAAATGAGCCCCTGGGAGAACATGCTCTACGCCGCGCGCCTCTACGGCAGCGGCGGTGAGGGCACCCGCGCCCGGGTCGAGTCGATGCTGGAGCGGCTCGGCCTGCCGCTCGACACGCTCGACAAGCCGATGAAGCAGCTGTCGCGTGGACAGCAGCAGAAAGTCGCCATCGCCCGCAGCTTCCTGACATCGCCGTCGCTGCTGCTGATGGACGAGCCGACCACCGGCCTCGATCCACGCTCCAAGCGCGAGGTCCAGGAGCTGGTCCGGTCGATCCGGCGGGACCGCGCGGCCACCGTCCTGCTCTGTACGCACGACCTGCAGGAGGCCGAAGTGCTGTGCGACCGCGTGGTCGTCATCGACCAGGGCCGGGTGCTGGCGGACGGCACCCCCGCCGAGCTTATTCGCATGCATGCCGGCAAGAGCGACGGCAGCCTGGAGGATGCCTTCATGGCGCTGACCGGGAAGCGGCTCGAGGAAGACGAAGAGGAGAAAGAGGAATGACGGGAAATATGCTTCGCTGGGAGCTGAACGCGTTCGTCGGCTTCATCGAGAGGCAGAAGAACCTCTATCGTCGGTACTGGGCGTGGGAGTTGGTTTGGCTGCTCTACAACCTGGTCAGCGTGCTGAGCATCGGCTACCTGGCGGCGGGTCTGTCGACGCTTGGTCTGGAGCAGGGACAGGCGAACCTGCACCAGACGCAGCTCTACCTGCTGGTGGGGGCGTTGCTCTGGACCTACCTGTCGCTGGTGTTCTTCGAAATCTCCTTCGCCATCACCTGGGAACGCTGGGAGGGGACGATCGAGTACACCTTCATGGCACCGATCAAGCGGCTGACCCATTTGCTGGGTGTCTCCGCCGCCTCGCTGCTCTACGGTATGGCCCGGACGGCGGTGATCGGCATCGCGCTGCTCTTTCTGTTCAAGATCGACCTCTCGCACGCCAACTGGCTGACGTCGCTGGCGATCTGCGCGGCCGCGACGCTGCCGCTGTTGGGCCTCGGGATCTTCACCTCGATCCTGCCGCTCCTGTCGCCGGAGAAAGGCGAGCAGATGGCGTTCGCGGTTCAGGGTGTGCTGCTGCTGATCTCCGGCGTCTATTACCCGATCACGGTTCTGCCCGCGCCCCTGCGCCTGGGCGGCCTCCTCTCGCCCCTGACCTACACGCTGGACGGGGTTCGGGAGTCGCTGCTCCACGGGCTCTC
>JALYYE010000230.1 GCA_030946735.1 Candidatus Dormiibacterota bacterium | reverse complement strand
CACTCGGGGTGCTGACTGATCTGGCTGTCATTGAGACGGAGGTCGACCAGCATGGCCCCTTCTTGTTTGGCGGCGTCGCTGATGGCGCTGTTGTAGGCGGCGACCGCGGCGGCCACCGCCTGGGGTGCCGGCATGAACCCGGCGGGGATCAGGCATGCGGGCCCGCCCGCGGGTGCGTTCGGCAAGCAGGCTCGGTAAGCAGGCAGCTGCGCGAGGTCTGGCGTGTTCGCCACCAGTACTCGGGCCTGACCGCCACGGCGTAGGGTGCGCAGCACCTGCCGGAGTTGTGCCTCGTAGTCCTGTGCCGCCACGCCACGGATGAGATCGTTGACGTTCAGCCAGACCGTGACCACCGTGGGATGGGCTGCGACCGCGGCGGGGACTTCGTCATGCAGCGCCTGGGCCGTGGTGGCGCCAGGGATGCCGAAGTTGTAAAGAACCGCGGACCGCGGAAGCACGTCGTTGTAGAAGACCTGTGGCCACGCCTGACGATACCGGTCCACGGCGCCGATCCCGTACGTCTCACTGGCTCCAATCGCGGCATAGACGACCGGTGCGGATGCGGGTGACAATGGCCGCGTGCCGGTGGCCGGCGTGCTTACGCACGCGCCCAACATCAATACGGCCAGCACCAGCCCAACCCGCGCCGAGTGCACGCCTTTCATGCGGCGGCCACCGCCTCTTTGGGCGCCAGCCGGGCCGCCTGCATAGCGGGGACGGCACCGGCCGCCATTGCGAGCAGACTCGTCCCCAGGATCGCCGCCCCGATCAGCGGCCACGATACGTCGCCGAACTGGATGCTTTGCAGCCCCTGTTCGGTCAGGTAGGAATTGACCGAGATGCCGACCCAGAGTGCGATCAGGAGCCCCGCTACCGCCCCGAGCACGCCACCAACCGTGCCGACGGCAAAAGCTTCCAATAGGAACCATCGGAGGATGTCGCGGTCGCGGGCGCCGATCGCCTTGAGAACGCCAATCTCGCGGCGTCGTTCTCGCACCGCTGCCAGGAGGGCGTTGGCGACGCCGATCCCGGCGATGCTAAGCGCGATTGCCCCGATCCCGGCGAGTACGATGTCCACCACCCCCAGGTATCTAAGGACAGAGGCGACCAGGTGTTCCGGGGCTGTGTTCGCGTAGCCGAGATTGGTAATCAGCGCGCGGGCCGCATGCACGTCATTCAGGCTCGACGCCAGCACGATCAGGCCGGTGTACGGCGAGCTGGGCAGGGGAAAGGCAGCCCCGCCATCCACCCCGGCGAGCGCCCAAGTCTGAGCGAGGCGCGCCTGTTCGACCGGCACCCGGAAGGCGCCGCTGCCGACCTGCTGTGAGACCATCCCCACGATCTCCAGGCGCACCCAGCGGGCGCGGAACTGCAGCGTGCCCTGACTCTGGAACGCCTGTGGCTCGGCGATCTCGACACGGGTGCCAAGTGCGCCCGCAGCGCTCATGCCCGAGTGATCCAGGTATGACTCGGTGATGGCCACCTCGGTCAATGATCCGGCCCGCGGCAAGCGGCCGACCATGACGGTGATTGGGAGATTATCGGGCTGACTCAGGTCGACGCCGACCATGGTGTCACCGAACGCCGGCTGGCCGGACGTCGAGGCCGGGCTCGAATCAAACGGCGGCACTGCCAGGATGCGCGAGGCCATCACCGGTATCACGGTGCCGACGTGGGACGACTGGCGCACCGCGCTGATGGTGGCGTCGTTGATCGCCTTGGGACCGGCCGCGCGCAGGTCGTCGGTGTACAGCTGGTCAGAGTCGGCTTTGGATGCGGACACCTTGATGGCGGTGGCGGGCCCGCCATTGCTCAGCTTGCTCACGATCCGGCTTCCGGCGCTGGATGCGACGCTCGCAAGCGCGACGAGCAAGGTCGTGCCTAAGGTCACGGCGAGGATCGTGAGCAATGCCCGGCCGGGGCGTCGGCGCAGGCTGCGCGACGCGAGCGTCAGCGCGTCGACCCAGTTCATGCCTGAAGCCGTCCGTCATCCAGGCGGTAGCGCTGCTCGGCGCGTTGCGCGACCGCCTCATTGTGCGTCACGACCAGCAGCGTGCAGCCTCGCTCGCGATGGACGCCCTCGAGCAGGTCGAGCACGCGCATCGCGCTCACGGCGTCCAGATTTCCGGTTGGCTCGTCCGCGAGGATCAATCCCGGGTCGTTGACGAGGGCGCGTGCGATGGCAACCCGCTGACGCTCGCCACCGCTGAGCTGGCCGGGGCGATGCTCGGCGCGATCGAGTAAGCCAACTTCGCCGAGCAGACCGATGGCCTGTTGCCGTCGGCGCCTCGATGCCGCCGACAAGGACGCCGCCAGCTCGATGTTTTCACGGGCCGAGAGCAAGTCGAGGAGACCGAAGTGTTGGAAGACGAACCCGATGGTGGTCCGCCGATATTCGGCTAGCGAGTCGGCCTGCAGGTCTCGCAAATTGTGCTGTCCCACCATCAAGGTTCCCGACCGCGGGCGTTCCAGCCCACCGATCAGAGAGAGTAGCGTGCTTTTGCCCGCACCGGACGGTCCCGTCAATGCGACGTAGCCGCCCGCCGGGATCTCGAGGTCGACGTCCACAAGCGCCTGCACCTGCGAGCGCCCGGATCGATACGAGTGATTAACGCCGTGAAGGCGAATCACAGACCCCAGCCGGGCGACGTTGCTCCCCTGCGCGTCATTGCCTCGTTGAGCTACGCCGGATCCGATGAGGCGCATGGGAGATCGAGGCTATCAAAAGCGGTCCGAAAAACTTCGGATTCTCATCCGTTTCTAATGGCGCGGCTGGATGAATCGCCCTTACAGCTTGCGCAAGAGCCGGGCAGTCAGCCTGGACCACGCCCCCTGCCGCTGGTGGCTCATGCCCTCAGGGTTGGCCTCGAGACGGTCCATCGTCCCACGCATTCGGGTCACCGTTACGCCTTGGTCAGCCAGGACGTGGGCAGCAATCCCGTCGCTCTCGATCAAGGCGATCAGAAGGTGCTCCGTGGCGACAGTATCTGCGCCGGCCTTCGTGGCTTCATGCGTGGCCGCGGACAGCAGCTGCGTTGTCTTCGTCGTCAAGATAGGCGTTGCTGGAGCGGTCGCGGTTTTTTGGCTGCGTCCGAGCACAGCCACCAGGAGCTTTCGAACCCTTCGGTACGTGACCCGCAGCTCGTCAAGAACTTTTCGCGCATCCCCGCCGTCGACCTTCAGCAACCCGATCAGGATGTGCTCGCTGCCCGTGTACTGAGAGCGCACCGCTTCTACCTCGGCAAAAGCCAAATCGAGCACCCGCTTTGCTAGCGGCGAAAAGCGATTGAACACGACCATCCTCCAGGTGGGGGCGACCACCTCCCAGAGGTGATCGGCGATGGCCCGATGCTGCGCGGGACCAGGGTGAAGCCCGTCGGCGGCCATCCAGTCGTCACCAGTACTGGCTTCGCGACTGATTGAGGTGATATCAACGTACCGAAAGGGGCGGGAAGCGGCTTCATATTGGGCGACGGCATTAAATGCGTCGATTCGCGCGCGAAGCTCGCTGGGCGTTCCGAACGGGGCGGCCCCCGGGAGCGCCGAGAAATCGGGGATCGAGATGGCCAGGACTCGGGGTCCAGGCACGCCAAGCTGCTTGACGGCCTCATAAATCTGCGTCAGCCTCGCGCGGTAGGTCGGTTCGTCTGACCCCTGCACGACATCGTTGGCGCCGATCAGAATGCTGACAAGCTCCGGCCGCGCACTGCGCGCGACCGGCAATTCTTCGCGAATCAGATCGGTCGTCGTGTATCCATTGACGCCGAGATTGGTCAGCGCGACGTCGATCCCGGTCTCGTCCCTGAGGCGCGCGGCCAGCAGGCTCGGAAAGTTCTGCGCCTCGTCCTCGAGCCCCGTCCCAATCGTGTAGCTATCGCCCAGCGCCAGGTATCGGATAGATTCCACAGGGCGATGTTAGGACCGATGGCCGGATCGATCGAGCCGTCGTACGCGGCGTTGCTCCGGGTGCCCGGATTTGGTCGGGTGGCGCTGGGGACGCTGCTGGCACGTCTGGGTGGCTCTATGTGGGAGATCGTCCTCGTGCTCTTCGTCCTACAGCGCTATCAGTCACCCAGCCTGGCAGGGCTGACCGTGCTGCTCGCGATCCTTCCGGGGCTTGCGTTGAGCCCCGTCGCGGGCGCCCTGCTCGACCGCTAGGGACGGCTACGGCTGATGATCCTCGACTACGCTGTGACCGCTGTCGTGCTGGCGACGATCGTGGTTCTGGCGCTTGGCCACCGGCTGCCCCCACCGCTCCTCTTGTTGATCGTGTCCGTTCTCGGCGTCAGCAACATCCTGAGCATCACCGGCGCCCGCTCACTCTTTCCGCTCATGCTGCCGAAGGCTCTCTGGGATCGCGCCAACGGGCTCGATACCAGCATGTATTCACTGACCGCGGTCATCGGCCCCGCGATTGCCGGCATCGTTGTGGCCCGCCTCGGTCCGGAGGCTGCCTTGCTCGTCACCGCAAGCGTGGCGGCCATCGCGTCGGTGTCGCTGATTGGCGTCCACGAGCCGATCGCCCGCACGCAGTCCGGCGGATCGTTGATCGGCGACGCATGGGCGGCGCTGGTGTACGTCGTCCGTCACGCCAGTCTGCGCGGTCTCGCGATCACGCTGTTCCTCGCCAACCTCGGATTCGGCGTCATCCCAGTCGGGCTCCCCTTGCTCGTGCTGCGACATCTCCATGGAAACGCCGCGAACGTGGGCCAGATCTTCGCTGTCGTCGGACTGGCTGGCCTTGTCGCTGGATTATTGATCGGTCGCGTCAATACCGAGGGGAAGGAGCGCCTGCTGATCGCCGCGAGCATCGCGATCCAGGTGCCCACGCTCGTGGTGCTGGCATTCACGGACAGTCTGACGATCGTATTTGCCACCGCCGTCATCGCCGGCGCGGCCGGATCCGCTATCAACGTCGGGATCTTCGCGCTCCGCCAGCGGCGCACGGACCCTGCCTGGTTCGGGCGCGCCTTCGCGGTGTCCATGAGCCTGAACTTCGCGGGCGCCCCGATCGGATCGGCAATGTCCGGCCCGCTACTGGAGCATTCGATCGTCCTGCCGCTGCTGCTCGGATCCGCCATCAGCGCGGTCGCGGTGGTGGCAGCCCTGGTGTTTATCCCAGGGCAGGAGCCGGCGGTCGCATAGGGCTCTGGGCTTGCCGTGAAGAGGAGACCGCTCAGACAGGGAAGACGCCGTGCTTGCGCTCGACCCGCGGGCGCTGGCTGGTCGCATAGGCCGCGAAGCGGTTGACGAGCTCGGCCCGCAACTCCGTCGGCGCCACCACCGCGTCGACGATCAGG
>JALYYE010000163.1 GCA_030946735.1 Candidatus Dormiibacterota bacterium | reverse complement strand
ATCCTCCGCCCGCACAACTATCCATCCGGGGCGCCCGGGCGCGGCTGGTTCTGTCACGACCTGGGGGAGAAGGGCCAGGTCCTGATCGGCAACGTACAGGGACAGCTCTTCATGCCGCCTATCGATTCGGCCTTCAAGGCGGCCGATGAGATATTGCGCCAGGGAGTCGGAACCAAATTGGCGCTGCTGGATATCCATGCCGAGGCGACGTCCGAGAAGATCGCCATGGGCTGGTACCTCGACGGCCGGGCCAGCTTCGTTTTCGGCACCCACACGCATGTTCCCACCGCCGACACCCGCATTTTCCCGGGTGGGACCGCCTTCGTCAGCGACCTGGGCATGGTGGGGCCCCGGGACTCGGTGATCGGCATGGACAAGGAAGCCAGCCTCCAGCGCTTCCTCACGGGCGTTCCATATCGCTTCAAAGTCGCCGAAGGTCCGGTCCAGTTCAACTCGGTGCTGGTCCGGATCGATGCCCTTTCGGGCAAGGCAGACGCCATCGAGCGGCTGGACCGGGAGGTCGACGTTGCGTAGTGGCTTGACGACCTCTGCACTTGGGGTTAAGGTGTCGAGGGGCAATCAAACGTTCGGTCATTGCTCGATAGAATAGATGGACACTCTGGAAACCACTACACCGCCATCGAACGGCTCGACAGGGGAGAAGACGCTTTCAGCCAGCCCGGCTGCCGGTGTACCCCGCACAGCGCGCGCGGCGATTGAAATCCTCAAGGTTTCGGCCACCTCCAAGCCCGTGGCCGTCGCCGGAGCGATCGCCGGCGTGGTACGGAGCCAGAGCCGGGTCGAGGTGCAGGCGATCGGCGCCGGCGCCATCAACCAGGCGGTCAAGGCGATCGCGATCTCGCGCGGCTATGTGGCAGCCGGCGGCTTTGACCTGGTCTGCATCCCATCGTTCATCGACATCTCCATTGACGGTGAGGAGCGGACCGGGATCCGTCTGCTGGTCGAGTCCCGCTAAACTCGGTCGATGCCTGAATCGGCCGCCCCGCCCCGCCTGCGGATTCCGGGCGCACCGCTAACCTTCGAGCCGCACGCCTTTCGGCGGCCGCGTCCAAACGGCCACAAGCGCCCACCGTCGGGTCAGCGCTTTCACCTCTGGGTGAGCGGCTGCCAGATGAACGAGTCGGACGCGGATTATCTCTCCCAGGGTTTGACCGCCGCCGGCTTTAGCGCCGTCTCCGATCTCGACCAGGCCGACATCGCGATTCTTGTCACCTGCTCGGTGCGCCAGAACGCCGAGCAGAAGGCCTACGGGCGATTCCGAGAGCTGAAGGCCTGGAAACGGGCCCGTCCCGGTCGCGCCATCGCGATGACCGGCTGCATGGCCAACAAGGAAAAGGACCGTCTCTACGAGCGGCTACCCGACCTCGATTACCGCTTCGATATGCGCCAGTACGAGGCCTTCATCCAGGACATCCAGGGCGAGTACGAGACTGACCCGGCCCAAACCGGTGGGGCGGTGTTGCAGCATGGTCTCACCGCCTACATCCCCGTGATCTTCGGCTGCAACGAGGTCTGCAGCTTCTGCATCGTGCCCTTCGTTCGGGGCACCGAGCGCAGCCGCCCAATGGCCGACGTCGTCGATGACGTGCGTCGCTTCGCCGACCAGGGCGTTCGCGAAGTGACCCTGCTCGGCCAGACGGTCAACTCCTATCGCGACCCGGAGACCAAGGCCGGACTCGCGCCGCTCCTGGAAGCGGTGGAGCGAGTGACGGGCATCTGGCGGGTGCGCTTCTTGACCTCGCATCCTCGCCACGTGCACGATGACCTGCTCTTTGCCATCCGGGACCTACCCCGGGTGTGTGAGCACCTGCACCTGCCGTTCCAATCCGGCGACGACGCCATTCTCAAGCAGATGCGCCGCCGCTATACCGTTGAGGAGTACCGGGCGATCATCGCCCACGCCCGCAATGTGATCCGTGACCTGTCGGTATCGACCGATGTCATCGTCGGCTACCCGGGCGAAACGGAGGAACAGTTCCAACGCACGCTCGCTCTTCTGGAGGAGATCAAGTTCGACGTCGTCCACATCCAGGGCTTCTCACCACGGCCGCGCACGACGGCGGCCCGGCAGGCGGATGATGTGGCGCCCCCCGAGAAGAAACGCCGGATCAACGTTCTGCTCGAGGCGCAGCGACGGATCGCGGAAGAGGCCAACCGGCGCTGGCTGGGGAGGACGGTCGAGGTGCTGGTCGAGCGGGCCGAGAACGGAGAAGCCAACGGCCGGACCCGACAGAACCGGGTGGTGATCGGGGCCGCGCCGCTTGGCGCCGAGCCTGGCACCGTACGCCGCGTTACCATCGAGCACGCCACCGCCTGGCAACTTCGAGGCCAGGTCCTCAACTAGGCCGAGCCCTGAAGCCGGTCCCCGTCCTCGAGCAGTATGAGGCGGTCAAGCGTGAGCACCCCGACGCCATCGTGCTCTTCCGCCTGGGCGACTTCTATGAGACGTTCGGAGACGATGCCGAACGGGCGGCGCCGCTCCTCGGCATCACTCTAACCTCGCGCGAGCTCGGCAAAGGCCACCGCGTCCCGATGGCCGGCGTGCCCTTCCATGCCTACGAGAGCTACGTTGGAAAGCTGCTGCGCGCCGGAATGAGGGTCGCCCTTTGCGACCAGGTCGAGCAAGCGGGCGAGGCGCGCGGCCTCGTGCGCCGCGAGGTGGTCCGGGTGCTGACGCCCGGCACCGTGGTCGAAGACGCATACCTCGAGGGCGGCGGCACCAACTACGCGGTCGCGGTCTGCTTGCGGTCGCGCTACCACGGCATCGCGGCCCTCGACTGCTCCACCGGTGAGCTCGCGTTGCTCCGCGTCGATCCGACCGAGGACGCGCTCCGTGATGAGCTCACCCGACTGCGACCGGCGGAGGTGGTCGCCTCGGAAGCCGACCGGTCGCGTGTCCTCGCGCTGATGGGGGCGACGCCAGTCAGCTGGGTCGACCCGCAAGACTTTGATGCGCGCGCGGCCGTCGACCGGCTGCTGACATTACTCGGCGTCGAAACCCTGGCGGCCTTCGGTTGCGACGAGTGGCCGGAAGCGCTGGCGGCGGCTCATGCCTTGTTGCGCCACGCCGAGCGTTCGCACCTTCGCCTGGAAGCGGGGCTGCTCCGCTTACATGCGCAGCATCCGCGGGCCTACATGCACCTCGACCCGCCGACCCGACGAAGCCTGGGGCTGGCGACCGACCGCGCGTCATCGGGCGATGACCTCGCGGGCCTGATGCTCGGCGACGCCAGCACTAGCATGGGTGCACGCGAGCTCCGGCGCTGGCTCGACCAGCCGCTGCGGAACCGAGAGTTGCTCGATGACCGGCTGGGCCGGGTGACCCTGCTCGTCGAGGATCCGCTGGCCCGCGGCCAGTTGCAAAGCGAATTGCGCGGCCTCCCGGATCTGGAGCGCATCGCCGCCCGGACCGGCCAAGGTCTCGCAACGCCTCGCGACCTGCGCGCGCTGCTCAAGGCACTCATGGCGCTGCCCGGCGTGCGGCGGATCGCGGCCCGCTGGCCGGAACTGGCCGGGTCGCTGCCATCGCCAGCCGAGGACGACCTTCGCGATCTCCTGGGGAGGGCGCTGCTTGACGAGGTCCCCGCGACGCTGAAAGATGGCGGGGTCTTCAGGCCAGGGTTCGACGCCGAGCTCGACGGCGTCCGCGACGGATCGAGGGCGGCCCGCGATTGGATTGCTGGCCTGGAACAGAGCGAACGCCAGCGGACCGGCATCCGGTCGCTCAAGGTCGGGTTCAACCAGGTGTTCGGCTACTACCTCGAGATCAGCCATGCCAACCGCGAGGCCATCCCTGCCGACTACGTCCGAAAGCAAACGCTCGTCAACGGTGAGCGCTACGTGACACCCGAGCTCAAGGAGAAGGAGACCTTGGTCCTCAACGCCAAGAGCGCCATGGCCGCGCGCGAGCAGGCACTCTTCAGCGAGCTCTGCCGGCGCGTCACGGCCGCCGGAAGGGACCTACTCGACACCGCCGCCTGGCTCGGGCAACTCGATGCGGTCGCCTCGCTCGGCACCGTCGCGGCGCGCCACCGCTGGGTGCGACCGATTTTGCGCGATCAGCCGGGCATCGAGATCGTCGGTGGCCGTCACCCGCTGGTGGAGGCGGCACTCGGGCCAGGCCGCTTCGTGCCCAATGACCTGCGGCTCGATGCGAGTGATCAACAGGTTGTTCTGCTCAGCGGGCCGAACATGGCTGGTAAGTCGACTTACCTGCGTCAGGCCGGCATGATCGTGCTGCTGGCCCAGGTGGGCAGCTTCGTTCCCGCGAGTCGCGCGGTCATCGGTCTCTGCGACCGGATCTTCACCCGAGTCGGCGCCCACGACGAGCTGGCTAAAGGGTTGTCGACCTTCATGGTCGAGATGGTGGAAACCGCTCACATCCTCGCGCACGCGACGCCGAGCAGCCTGCTCATCTTCGATGAGGTCGGCCGTGGCACGAGTACCTACGACGGGGTCAGTATCGCGCAAGCGATCCTCGAGTACCTTCACGACGCCCCGCTGCTGTGCTCGCTCACGTTGTTCGCGACCCATTACCACGAGCTGACCGCCCTGGCCCAGCGCCTGACGCGGCTGCGCAACTTCCGCATGGAAGTGCGCGAAGAAGGCGAGCGGGTCATCTTCCTGCACCAGGTCGTCGAGGGTGGCGCCGACCGCAGCTACGGGATTCATGTCGCCGAGCTCGCCGGTCTTCCCCGCCAGGTGGTGGTGCGTGCGCGCCAGGTGCTGGCAGAACTGGAGGGTCAGCGGCCGTTGGAAAAACCGGGCGCGAGTGCGCAGCTCAGCCTGCCGTTGGATCACCCGGTGGTGGCCGAGCTCAAGCAGCTCGACCTCGAGCGCCTTTCGCCGCGGGATGCGCTGGAAAAGCTCTACGCCTGGCAGGGTGAGCATGTCACGCACTGAGGCCGGGCTCGAGCCGGCGCGAATTACGATCCTGCCAGCGGCGGTGGCGGACGGCATCGCCGCCGGAGAGGTTGTGGATCGGCCCGCGGCGGTGGTCAAGGAGCTGGTGGAGAACGCGGTCGACGCCGGCGCCTCACGGATTCAGGTAGGGATCGAGGGCGCGGGGCAGCACTTGATCGAGGTGGTCGACGACGGCATGGGAATGGGCCCGGTGGACCTGCCGCTCGCCTTTCGGCGGCACGCCACCAGCAAGATCCGCTCCCTCGAGGACCTGCGTACGATTCACACCCTCGGATTCCGCGGCGAGGCGCTGGCGAGCATTGCAGCGGTCTCGCGGGTCGAAGCGGTGAGCCGGTTACGCGATGGGGAAGAGGGGTACCGGGTGGTGGTCGAAGGTGGCGCACAACTCGCCGCGAGTCCCGCCGGGACTCCGGCAGGGACGCGGGTCAGCGTCAGCCGCCTCTTCTACAACACCCCGGCGCGCCTCAAATTCTTGAAGCAACCCGCGACCGAAACCGCGGTCATCGCACGGCTCGTCGGTGAGCTGGCCCTGGCGCACCCCGCCGTGTCGATCGCTCTAAGGGTCGATGGACGCCGCGCGCTGGAGACCTCCGGTAACGGCGATCGCCGCGCGGCCTTCGCGGCCGTCTACGATGCGCCCACCGCCGCCGCCATGCTTGCCGTCGACGATGGGATGGTGACCGGCTTGATCAGTCCGCCAGCGCTCCATCGGGCCAGCCGCGACCATGTCGTGATTCTGATGAACGGCCGTCGCATCCACCACCGCAACCTGGCCTTCGCGGTGGAACAGGCCTATCGCGGGCTGCGCGAGCCCGATCGTTTCCCGCTGGCGGTGCTCGACCTGCTCCTGGATCCCGCCGAGGTCGACGTCAACGTTCATCCCACCAAGCGTGAAGTCCGCTTTCGCAACGAGGGCGCCATCTTCGCCGTAGTCGAGCGCGCCTGCTACCGCGCGCTGCGGCAAAGCCCGGTCTATGAGCTGCAGTCGGCGATCGGTGGGCCGCTGCTCGAGCTTCGCGAGACCGCCGTTACTACCCACCTCGACCCTGCCCCGCAGGGGGAGAGGGAGACTGACGGTGAAGGGGGGAGGGAGGTTGACGGCCCACGACTGCCGCCGGTGGAGTACATTGGGCAGCTATTGCGCGGCTACCTGGTGGCGGAGGCGCCCGGCGCGGTGGTGCTGGTGGACCAGCATGCCGCCCACGAACGGGTGCTGTTCGACCGGATCGTCCGCCGCCTCGAGCAACGGCAGCCGTCCAGCCAGCTGCTACTGATCCCCCAGGTCGTCGACCTGACGCCGGGGCAGGTCGCGGTCTTCCAGGAACACGAGCTGTGGCTGCAAATGCTCGGTTTCGAGGGAGAGAGCTTCGGGCCGCACACCATCCGTATCCACGCCGCCCCGGTCGACATGCTCGAGGGTCGGGTGGAGCGGGTCCTGGAGCTGTTACTCACCGACCTTCTGGGCGAGCGAACCCCCGACCGCCGGCTACACCAGACGGCCGCGCTGCTCGCCTGCCATAGTGCGGTTCGTTTTGGCGACGCGATGACGCCCGAGTCCGCGCGCCAACTGCTGAGCTCGCTCGCCATGACCGAGGAGCCGATCAGCTGTCCGCATGGCCGGCCGACGACGGTGATCCTGCCCGACGACCAATTGAGGCGGCTCTTCAAACGGCCCTAGCCAGCCTGCGCGTCGTGGCGATCGTCGGGCCGACGGCCAGCGGCAAGACCGAGCTGGCGATCAGCGTGGCGGAACGGCTGAACGGCGAGCTGGTCTCGATGGACTCCCGCCAGGTCTTCCGCCACTGCGACATTGGCACCAACAAACCAACCCAGACTGAGCTGCGAGGTCTGCCGCTGCATGGCATTGACCTCGTCGACCCCGACCAGCCATTTACCGCCGCCGACTACCAACGAGTCGCACTCGAGGCGATCTCGGATATCACCGCGCGCGGGCATCTCCCGGTGCTGCAGGGAGGAACCGGCCTCTATCTCCGTACCCTCCTCGACGGCTGGAACCTCGGCGACGCGCCGCCTGACCCGGCCTTTCGCGCCGCGCTCGAGCAGCGCCTCGACGAGGAGGGCCCGGCCGTCCTTGATGCCGAGCTCCGGCGGATCGATCCTCTGGCCGCCGACCGCGCGAGGCGCAACCCGCGCCGCCTGATCCGCGCGCTCGAGATTCACGCGGCCACCGGGCGGCCGCCCAGCGAGGCGCGCGAATCGAATCCACCGCCATGGTCGGCGACCGTTCTCGGCCTGGATGTGCCGCTCGCGGAGCTCGACCAGCGGATCGAGACGCGCGTGCAGCGCATGATCGAGGGCGGCTTTCTCGACGAGGTAACACGCATCCGGCACGATTTCCCCAAGGCTGACCTCCGGCGCCTGGGTCACGGTTACCCGGAGATGACGGCCTTCCTCGATGGCGGGCTGACGCTCGAAGCGGCGCGCGCCTCGACCGTGCGCCAGGTGCGCCAGTATGCCCGCCGCCAGTTCACCTGGTTCCGCGCCGACCCGCGCGTGACCTGGATTCCGCCGGATCCGCAGGTCGCGATTGAGCGACTGGGCGCCGGTATCATGACGGCAGAGGCGAATTGATCCGGAATTCCAATGGCAGGCACGAGCGTGCCTATCTGATGTCGCTCGATTACGAGGATCAGGGGCTGGCCGCCGTAGAAGAGCAGATGCTCGAGCTCGGCGAGCTGGCAAGGACGGCTGGTGTGGTCGTGGTCGGCACCGACACGCAGCGACGGCAAAAACCCGATCCCGCGCTCTTCATCGGCAAGGGCAAGGTCGAGGCGCTGCACGCGCTCAAGCACGAGGCGGACTTCAACCTGCTGGTCTTCAACGAAGAGCTCTCGCCCCGCCAGCAGCGCAACCTGGAGAAGAAGCTCGACGTCAAGGTGATCGATCGGACCGAGTTGATCCTCGACATCTTCGCCCAGCGGGCCCGCACCAAGGAGGGCCGTCTCCAGGTGGAGGCGGCGCAACTCCATCACCTCCTCCCGCGCCTGCAGGGAGGTCGCGACCTCTCCGGTCTGGGCGCCGGTGTGGGTACCCGTGGCCCTGGCGAGCAGAAACTCGAGAGCGATCGGCGGCGCATTCGCCACCGCATCCGGGAGCTCGACCGCGAGATAAAGGAGATACGCAAACAGCGGGCGTTGCGGCGCGAGGGACGGCGCCGCGTCGCTTATCCCGTGGTCGCCATCGTCGGCTACACCAACAGCGGCAAATCAACCTTGCTCCACGCCCTGACTCATGCCCAGGTCCAGGTCGAGGATGCGCTGTTCGTCACGCTGGATCCCACGACGCGCTTGGTGCGCCTGCCGAACCGGCGGGAGGTCCTCTTTACCGACACGGTCGGGTTCATCCAGAAACTGCCGACCGACCTGGTAGCCGCCTTCAAGGCTACGCTCGAAGAGGTGCAGCAAGCCGACCTCTTGCTCCATGTGCTCGACGCCACGCGCTACAACGGGCGGGACCAGATGGAGGCGGTGCACGAAACGCTTCAGGATCTCGGCGCGCTCGAGAAGCCCAAGGTACTGGCCCTCAACAAGGTAGATCAGCTGAGCCCGTCGGCCGTCGAGCAGCTGCTCGCCCAGGACTGGTCGCCGTACCTCGCCGTGGTGCCAATTTCCGCGCTGCGAAAGACCGGACTGGATCCGCTAGGCCGCGCCATCGCCCAAGTGCTCCCCGGGGAAATGGTCCCGATCGAGGTCCTGCTGCCGTACAGCGAGAACGCGCGGCAGGCGGAATTTCACGCCCACGGTAACGTGGATGCGGTCGACTACCGCGGGGACGGCGTGCTGATGCGCGGCACCTTACCACGACGGCTGCTCACGAAGTTCGATCGCTTCCGCCTGCCGGGCGTGAACCGCAGCGCCTAGCGAGGAGTCAGCGCAGCAGCCGGACGACCGCGACCACCTGGCCCTCGAGCTGGGCCGACGTGCTGTAGATCGGCTCGTAGGCCGCGTTCTCGGGTTGCAGTCGCACCCGGTTGGCCTCACGAAAGAGCCGCTTGACGGTGGCGGTGGACTCATTGGTCTGGTCATCTTCAAGCCGGGCGACGACGATGCTGCCGTTGGGCGCATCTTTGCCGGGACGGACGACGACAAAATCGCCCTGGAGGATACCGACATCTTTCATGCTGTCGCCATGCACCTCGAGGGCGAATGCATTGTCCGAGCCGACCAGTTCCTGGCTGAGGACCAGATGGTCTTCGATGTTCTCTTCGGCGAGGATGGGCATGCCGGCCGCGACTCGACCGACCAGGGGGACGGCGACGACTTTACTGAGCTTGGCCTGCATTTCATCGATATCGACGACTTCGATCGTGCGCGACTTGGTCGGATCGCGCCGGATATAGCCCTTACGCTCCAGGGTGTTGAGGTGGTTTTGAACCGTTGAGCTGGAGGAGAGCCCGACCGCCTCGCCAATTTCGCGAACGGTCGGTGGGTAACTGCGGATCTTCTGTCGAAACCTCAGGTACTCCAGTATTTCCCGCTGCCTGCTGGTCAACGGTTCCGGCATAGCGTCCCCTCCCTTTATCGCCGATGTCGACGGCCAAGAGCCGATCATCTCGCACCCGGCGCCGTCCCAAGCGGCGCGTCCAGGGAGGGGGGAGAGGAGGGGCTCAGACCGCGATCAAAGCATGGTAGCACAGTAATTTCCGGGCCGAATCGGTTGATTTTTCGTGCCCCGCGGGGGGCCGACCGGCCTTCGTATCTCTGCAAAACGGACGCATCCTAGCACATCCGTTCGCCCCATGCAAACACTTGTTCGGACAAGCCATTGACGCGAACGCTTGTTCGTGCTAGCGTCTTCAACGAACACATGTTCGTGCAGGACGGGGTTCGACACAATTACCCGCGACCCCAGCGTCGTCGCGGTTGGGGGCGCATCGTGGTCATCGCCGCCGTGCTGGTGCTGGCCACGGGCCGGCTGGCCTACGGGAGCGGTCCGCAGGCCAGCGACCGAGTGGTCGTGGCATCCGGCGATACCGTCTGGAGCATCGCCGCCGCGCATTACCGGGGCGACCCCCGCCCGCACGTGGAAGCCATCCTGCAGGCCAACCGGCTGCAGACGCCGCTGCTCACGCCCGGGCAATCGTTGCAGCTGCCGCGCGAATAGCTCAAAGGAGTCGCGCCTACGATGAGCACATCACTGGTCAGCCTCGCGTCGCTCGTGCAAGCCTTTAGCCCCGTGACGCCACAGCTGCGGGTGGCGGCGATCATCGTGCGGCAGACGCAGATTCTGCTTGTCGAACACCGCAAGCGTGGCCAGCGCTACTGGGTGCTCCCGGGCGGCCGTCTCGAGGGCTACGAGACGCTCGACATCGCCCTCCGCCGGGAGCTCAAGGAGGAGCTGAGCCTGCAGGCTCACGTGGGGCCACTGGTGATCGTCTGCGAGAGCCTGGCGCCCGATCGACACGTCGTCAACCTGATTTTTCAAGCAGAGATAGGGGAGGGGGCCGCGCCCGTGCTCGACCCTCGCGATCCCGTCCTCGCCGGCTGGCAGTGGGTGTCGGCGGACCAGCTCCCCCGGCTGGATTTCCGCCCACCCATTGCCGAGGCCGTCCAGGTGGTCATTGCCGAGAACTTCGCCGGTCCCGTTCGCGTGCTGGGGGACACGTGGAAAGCAGAAGCGCGCTAGGCAACGACTTACGCCTCTTCGTCGCCGATAACGGTGCGAGAGAGGTGCCCGCCCACGAAGTGGCCTATACGGCCGGTTTTTTCGATGCGGAAGGCTGCGTCAATATCGCGCGATATCTGCAGCGCGGACGTCCGTACCATACGCTCGCCATCATCTTTACCAACACCGACTTTCGGGTCCTCGAGTGGCTACAGCAGCGCTCGGGCGGTCACCTTACGAAGCCAACGAAACCTAGCAATCCCCGGCATCGCCCGTCTCGCAACTTGTGGCTAAGTGCTGGGCCCGCGCGCCCATTGCTACTCGCCATGCTTCCCTACCCAATCATCAAGAAGCAACAAGTAGAAATCGCGTTGGAGTTCATTAACTCCAGAAGTGACAATCGCGGCGGCCGTCAAGGCGATCCAGCGGCCACGGCCAAGAGAGCTGCCCTTGCCGCCAGCATGCCGCGTCCTCGCGCCCGATTCAACGTCGTAAATCGGGTATTCTCCGAACCAGCCGATAGGGCCTGTCGAGGTTACGGGGCAGCTGGGGCTGGCCGAGCCTCGGACGCCAATGGCGCTAGAGATGCGCCTGGATAACCTTCGCCAGGGTCGGGCCTACATCCGGGAGCGCCGACGTGCCGAAGATGATCATCACCAGCAGCACCATTAAGAAGGTCGCGATGCGTGTGCTGATGGCGCGCTCCAGGTAAGCCGGGTCATCGATGGTCTGCCCGGGCACCGCCGCCTTGGCCTGGGCCAGCTGGCGCATGTCGCTGACCAGCCCGTCGGCATTGCTGGCCGCCCGTACCGTCTGCTTCATCAGACTCCCCCTGTCGTGGAATTTACGACGCTGGCCGACGGCGCGGCGGCCGCGAACAGCACCCCGAGCCGCTCCGCCAGCCGCTGTAGCACCAGCAACTCGCTGGCGGCGTAGGCGCGCGGCAGGCGACGCGCCATCTGCAGCGTTCCCTCGTACTCGCCGCAGCGCATCGGGGCGACCGCAATGTGCCGTAGTCCGGCGGGTACAGCGAAGAGATCTTCGGGACGGCGGCCCGCCAGCGGCTCGCGCAGTGCCCGGCCCTCGAGGATCGCCTCGGCGGCGCGAGTGCCCGCGAGCGGCAGCCAGACCGGCGCGTGATCCTGCAGCGGATCGCCCTCAGCGACCACCAGCTGCAGGCGATCGCCATTGACCCATTCGATGTGCAGGCTCTCGGAGCGCAGCAGGTCCGGGATCGCGGGTCGGATCGCCGCCAGCGCGGCCCGCTGGTCGCCGGCGTACGGGGCGGCAAGCCCGGCCAGCCGGTTCGCTTGCTCCATGGCCTCGGTCTGCTGGCGCTCCTGATCGAGAGTCTGCAGACGGAGCAAGGTCGCTCCCATCTCGTCGCCAACAGCACGGATCAGCCCCTGCGTCGGGACGTCGAACTCGCGCGCACGGCCGGCGACGGTGATCAAGCCATTGAGGCCGTCCTCGCCGTTGGTCGGCTGGATCAGGGTGCAGTCGCCATAGCTGGTTCCCGGCAACGGACCCTGGATGAGCACTGGCTGGCTGGGATCGACGCCCAGGGTCGGGGTAAAGGTGAACCCCGGAAGCTCGCCGTCGCTCAGCCCCGCCCAGCGCACCGCGCGGAACTCGTC
>JALYYE010000155.1 GCA_030946735.1 Candidatus Dormiibacterota bacterium | reverse complement strand
GCAACCCGCGCCTACTCACTCAAGACGCTGCGGAAGAAGCTCCGCGATGAGGGCCTCGCCACCACCAAACAAGCAAAGCTCATCAGCCTCAGCCAACTGCAATGGCTGCTCAAGAATCCCTTCTACTTCGGCGACTTTCGCTGGAAAGGACGAATGTGGGCTGGGAGCCATCCGCCGTTGGTGTCGCGCGAACTGTGGGACGCGGTCCAGGCGGCCTTCAGCGCCCACGAGAAGCCCGTCTACCAGAAACACGACTTCGCGTACAAGGGCCTGCTGATCTGCGGCTCCTGCGGCCGTCACCTCACCGCGGAGCTGAAGAAGCAGCGCTACGTCTACTACCACTGTGCCGGCGAGGCGGCGTGCCGCCGGACCTACATTCGCGAGGAGCAGCTCGACGAGCAAGTCCGTGCCCTGCTGGCTAGCATTGCCATCCCGGAGAAGGTCAAGGCGTGGCTGCTGCAGGGAATCGCCAAGAGCCGCGAGGAGCAGCGCGCCTACCACCAGACGGTCGTCGAAGAAATTCGGACCGGAATCAAAGACCAAGAGCTGTTAATGGACCGGCTCTACGACGATCGCCTTCATCGGCTGATCTCCGAAGACTTCTTCCGGCAGCGGTTCGACGTCCTCGAGGAGAAGCGCCGCGAGCTAACCCGCGACCTGGCCCGCCATCAGCACGCTGAAGGCGCTTACATGGAGCTCGGCAGCAAGCTCATCGAACTGATCGCCCAGGCTCCCCAAATATTCGAGCGGGCCGATCCGGAACAACGGCGTGAGCTCGTCGGTCTACTGACATCGAACCGCGTCCTGAAGGGCAGAACGCTGGAATTTGAATTGCGAAAACCCTTCGACGCACTCGTCTCAGCGGCAAATTGTGAAAATGGCTGGGGCGGTAGGATTCGAACCTACGTGTGGCGGATCCAAAGTCCGCTGCCTTACCACTTGGCGACGCCCCAATGGTTCCGGTTCGCCCCAAGTATAGGGTCGCTCCGTCAGTTCTAAACAAAGAACGGGCCGGAGCGAGTCGGCCCGTTCATGAACGCCCCGGTAGTGGCTAGCGCGGCATCGATGTGGTGATGTTGTGCCACAAATCGTGGACCGATTGGCCCAACAGCGTCAGAGCGCCGATCACCACGAGGCCGATCAGCATGAGGATCAGGCCATACTCGGTATAGCCCTGCCCACGCTTGAGCCTCTTCATCGACCCATGGTAGTTGGGCATCGGCCGCCGCCGATCGCCCGAATGGCCGTTTTCGCTACGCACGGCTCAGGCGGCCGGCTCCTGCGGAATCCGTATCCAGCCCTCGCGAATACCGCGCGATACCGCCTCGAGCTTCGAGTGCACGTTGAGCTTCGCCAGGATGTTCTGCACGTGCGTCCGGACGGTGTTGGGCGACATCTTCAGGGTCTTCGCGACCGCCTCGTTGTCGTGCCCCATCGATAGCTCGCGCAGCACTTCCAGTTCTCGCGGTGTCAGCGGCGTGGCCGGCCCCGCCTCATCCTTCTTTTGCAGGCCGCGCAGCAAGCGGGCTAGCATATAGGGAGCGATCAGTGCCTCTCCGCGGGACGCGCTGCGCACCGCCTGCACCACCTGCGCCGCGGTTTCGTGCTTGCTCAGGTAGCCGGTCACGCCGGCCTGGATGGCGGACTGCAGCACCGACTCCTCTTCGTCGCTGGTGAGGATCACCACCTGGGTCTGGGGACGGTCCTTTTTGATGGCGGCCGCCGCCTCGATCCCGGAGCCGTCCGGCATGTGGACGTCGAGCAAGACGACGTCGGGCCCCAGCGCCTTGGCCGCCCGAATGGCCTCCTCCACGGTCCCGCCCTTGCCAACCACCTCGAAGTCGCCCTCGGTGCGGAGGATGGTGGCTAGGGCGTCGCTGAAGACGGCGTGGTCGTCGACGATGAGGATCCGGATGCCTGCCACAGGGGTAGAACGAAGCTAAAGGCCGAGCCCTTGCCCCATTCGCTCTCGACCGTCATATGGCCGCCATGCGCCTCCACGATCGAGCGGGTGATAAACAGCCCCAACCCGGACCCCCCGATGTTGATGGCGCGCTTGTCGAAGAGGCGGGTGAACTTGTTGAAGAGCTTGGGAAGGTCTTCGTCCCGGATGCCGATCCCCTCGTCGTGCACGGAGACTTTGGCCTCCCCCTCTTTGGTGGGGGCGGCGATGACGGCGATGTTGCCCCCTCGCGGCGAGTACTTGACCGCATTGTTCAAGAGATTGAGGAGCGCCTGCTGCAACCGGCGGCGGTCGCCGCGGACCACGAGGCCCGGCTCGACGCGCACCCGCGTCGGATAACGACGGGCGTCAACGGGAAAGAGGTCGACCACCTCCTTGACGAAATCGGCAAGGTCGAGTCGTTCGAAGTGGTAGCTGAACTGATTGTTCTCGATCCGGTTGACGGCGGCGAAGTCCTGCACCAGGTCGGTCAGGCTGGCGGCGCTGCGGTGAATCCCGTCCACCAATGCGCTGCGCGTTTCCTGGTCGAGCCG
>JALYYE010000126.1 GCA_030946735.1 Candidatus Dormiibacterota bacterium | reverse complement strand
TACCTCGTCTGATGTAGTCTGCACTTTGCAGGCGGCCTGAAGGGGCAACCTCGAAAGCTATGCGGAAGGGCATGACGATCGAGATTGGAGCCGGCGCGTTTACGATTGGCGCCGCGGTACTCGTATTCGGGCTGCTCTCTTCCACGCCAACGAAGGCCGCTCACCATCACAAAGCCGCCGCCAGGACGGTAGGAGCGTTGCTCGTGGAAACGCCCCGTGTGCCCTCGGCCGAGCCCACACCCTCACCGAGCCCAGGCGCTCCGACATTGCCGAATACCTCCGAGAGAAACCCACCGACGTCGACGCCGGCGCCGACGAGTCGCCCGATCGCACCCCCGCCGAACGGGGGAACCCCGAAGACCACTCCGACACCAACTCCGTTCGTGGACCACGCTCCTGCGGTCAGCCTGATCGTCACGCCCAGTTCAGGAAGCGTTCCGCTGAGTGTCGTCGCGGATGCATCGCGGTCGACGGATAAGGACGGGACGCCGATCGCCAACTTCGTTTTCACCTTTGGGGACGGCACCCCTTCTATCTCGCCACTGTTTGGCGGATCCTCCGCCTCACATACCTACTTAATTGCCGGTACATACTCGGTCACGGTCGTTGTCACGGATACGGCGGGGCATTCGGCGAGCTCCTCCTGGACGATCAGAGTCAGCTAGACAAGCGCTTGACACCACCGCTGAACGGGTGCTAGCGTTCCGCCACACACCATTGTTAGCGTTGTCTATTGCGTCCAAGCTGGTTCTGAGTCGATAGTTCACTAAGGAGAGGGCGTGAGGGGCATCTGGATTCGCCGACTCCTGCCTGCGTCGGTGCTAGCCATCGTCCTGGCCTTCTCCTATTTCGCACCCGCGCTAGGCTTTCTTGCGCCCCCCGTCACAAGCGCCAAACATACGAACTGCGGCCACTTTGGCTACGGCTACCATGGCGGCAAGCACGACTTCTTCTGCCCAAAGCCTCGGCCGGAACCGCCTCGCGGCGCGGCGCCCACGGTCAGGCCTCGGCCATCCCCTGTCGGCGCGCACGGCTCGGCGGCGATTCAGCCGGCGGCTGCCGCACCCCGAACGACTAGCGCCGGCGCGGCTGCTCAGCCGAAGAGGGTCGTTGTCGATGCCACGGTGGCCGATGGCCTTGGCGAGTGGCGTTCCTTTGTCAGGCTGGTGCTGACCGAACTAAGCGCAGCGGGTTAGTTCGCGCTTGCTCCGAGCGCCTGGCGCGCCTTGGCCACGTTCTCCACGCCGATGACGACCGCATCTCCGTCGCGAGGTAGACGAAGCGCAGGTTAACACCGCCCTCGGCTAGGCGTTGCAGGATCATGGATAGCTCGCCGGGACGGTTCCTGCGCCAAATCGGACGGTAAGGTCTCGAGCCATTGCGACGGAATTGTAGGCGTGCTGAGCAGTTTGGGCCGGACTACCAGGACAAATTGCGATAGATGACGATCGAGCCGTAGTCTGCGACTTGGGCGAACCTGGGCTGGCTTGCCAGGAACGTGTACCGGCTCCAGTCAACCTCACGCGCAACGACTACATACTTAATGTTGCGGCGCGCCAACTCGCCGGCCCAGTCGGCAGTGGCCCCATCGGAAACCAGGTTGGATACCGCCGTCTGCTCTGGATCGGTGGGCGGGGGAATGCCGGGCACTTCCGGATCGTTACTTATGACGACCGGCACGCTGAAGAAAGTCGGCGCCGGGGAAGCCACAACATTGTTGTCATTGCGCACGAAACCGAGGGCGAGGTAGAGATGCCAGGGGAGAAACAAGGTGCGGCCCGGGTGAGGATCGGCTGCGAGCACCTTGTCGGCTTGATACCAACCCGTCGGGTAGGCGGACGGCTGCACCTCGCCGTGCATGCCGAACAGAAGCCCATTCCCGTAGTAGAGAGGTAGCGCCAGCAGCAGTCCGGTCGCCACCGCCTCGGCGAGGTCGATGCGTCGCGGCGTGACGTGTTCCCTCACCCAGCGAAGCAGGACGATCGCGCCGAGGGGGATGAGCTGAGCGTAGATCAGCGCGACCAGTGCCGCCCACTTTCCAGCGTCCCGCATGCCGCGATATGGCGGGAAGACCGTATCCAGGAAGCGAACGATCGGCTCCGTCACGGGCGTGGCTACGCCGGCCTCGAGGATCAGCGCGATGGCGCCGGCACTCAGCAGGGCAAATACCCATGGACTTCCGCCCTCGAAGTCGACCGCCGGTCGCCGCCGAATGACCGCCTTCGCGCCAAGCGCCCCGAGCGCGATCAGGATCAACAGGATCCCCGGCCACAGGGGCACGAACGCCTTCATCGAAGTGAACCGTCCTGTGTCCTCGGCCCAGAAACCGTAAAGGCTCAGCAGGTTGGGGATCAGTCCAACGTCCGGATCAGCCGAGGCACTATAGGCGGCGAGGTCCGCGGTACCGATGCCGGCGATCGCTCGGCCCTCGGAGTTCGCGCCGGACAAGAGCGGGATCAGCCAGTAGGAGCTGGCCACGACCGCAGCTCCGAGGGCTAACGCTAGGGTCCTGCTGAGGTCCGTCAGATACCGCCCATGGTCCCGACGCGAGATGCCGAAGGCCGCTGCCGCGGCGAGCAGCAAGAGGCCGGCGGGGATCAGCAGGTGCAGGTCGAGGACACCGAGAGCCGTCAGCTCGAGAGCCAAGATAACGCCGGGTCGCCAGCCGGGCTTCCGCAACAGGCTTAGTAGCGATGCTGCGAACCAGGGCAGCAGGGAATAGGCGGCAATCAGGGCCAGCTGGCCGTAGTGGATCCGCCCATAGACGAATGGGTTGACGACGTAGATCACGCTGGCAATCGCTCGCGGGATGAATCCGCCCACCGGCAGGGCCCGAAAGGCACCAATGGCGCCCGCGAAGAGGGCGGCCACGACCAGCACCTTGGCGGTGACCTCGGCCGAGACAACCGCGCTCAGCCCGACCAGCACGCCATCCAAGAAGGTGCCGCTGGAGAAGTCAGACGGCACGCTGAAATGGCGCGGCCCTGGCCAGTCGGTGCCAAACACGTAGCCGGGCAACAGCCAGGGACCCGCGATCAGGAGTGTCAGGAGGATGCACCACAAATACGGGACCCGAATCGACGGCGCCTTCATGCCGCATAACCATAATTGCCGAACGGGTGTTCGAAAAACGGAGGCGCCTTGACAACCAGTGCTTGTGTGTTAGCCTTCAGTGAATCCGATTCATTCCGTCTTCATAGGTTGGGGTACTCAGGAGGGCATTCGGACGATGGATAGATCAGTCCTTAAGACCGGCATCCCCGCGGCTGTCGTGGCCTCGGTTCTTGGATTCTCCATGCTGTTTCCTGCGGCTGCAAGCCGAGGCAACGGCCACGGCGACGACAACCATGGTTACGGGGACAAATGCGGATACGGTCAGGTTCAGGACAACGACGAGAACGACAACAACGACGGAGGCGGTGGCGGAGATCGCGCTAGTGCGCTGGTCGGGCATGCCGCCGCATTGGGGGTCACTTCCTCTGAGAGGGAGAGGGAAAAGAAGAAGCACGACACCGATTGCAATGAGGATGAGGGGGACAATGGCGACGGCGGCGGCGACCGCGGCGACCGCGCCGCTCCGAGTGCTGCCCAGGACACGGTCGTCCATGTCAGTACGGTGACGAGGTTCAGGCACCCAACACTTCGTTAGGCGGCGCGCAAGATGGCGGTGAAGAGGAGGCTCATCGTGAAGGGAAGGTCACGATCAGTAGCCGGTGAGCGCTTGCTCGCCAGCAACCTACTGGTCGTCAGTGGTTCGGTGGCAGCTGGCCTGCTGGGCTTCGCTTTCCAGTCGCTGATCAGCCACCAGCTTCGGCCATCGGACTATGGGAACGCCTTCGCAGCCATGACCTTGGTGACCCTTGTCGGGCTCCCAGCTTCCGCCCTTACGCTCTTGATGGCGCGGGAGACGAGCCGGGATCGTGCAGCCGGGCACAGCGCGGCGAGTGCTGTGCTGCTTCGCTCAGGTAACCGGACCCTCCT
>JALYYE010000120.1 GCA_030946735.1 Candidatus Dormiibacterota bacterium | reverse complement strand
GTGAGCGCCGTGCGCGCCGCGATCTTGTCGGTGAGTGGAAGGCCGTGTCGAAAGACCGCCCCAACCATCTGGCCGATGACGGAGAACATCTCGTCCAGCGCCGCACGAATTACGGTCATGAACCCTCCCCGCTAGGTGATCAAACTTTCAAACGAAACGCGCGATCCACGATAACGGAGCGATCGACCAGAAGTTTCCCGTCCGGGGCCACCTCGAGGTGGACACGGTCCATCGGCCGCGGGGCCGGCCCGAAGAAGTTGATGGCGTCGCGGAAGTAGCGACTCCCATGGCACGGGCACTTGAAGCCAGCCAGCGCCGGGTTGGCTTTGGTCGCCTCCTGGCCGGTGTCCGGATCTTTGGAGATCGCCGTGCCCGCGTTTACCAGGTCGCTGGTGACGTCGTCGAAGTAGCGCGGCGTGCAGCCCAGGTGGGTGCAGATCAGGCTGATGGCATAAAAGCCGTTGGGATCGTGGTTGATCACGACCCGCTTGTCGATGAGGACCGTCGTAGAACCAACCGCATACGTGCCGGGTGGGTCCGCCTTGAAGGCTGGCGGGTCCTCGTAGGTCGCGTTCGGATAGACGAACTTGAGACTCTGGTAGAGGGCGATCGCTGAGGCGACGCTGAAGCCGACCCAGCCGGCGATGGCCAGGAAGCTGCGCCGCGACATCTCGCGGCCGTCCTCCATGAAGCGTTTGAAGGAGGCAGCCATCACACGAAGGGGTTATGGGCTGGTGGCGTCAGGATGGTCGCGAAAATGATCGTCGACGCCATGATGATGATGAAGAGCGCGGCGACCAGCAAGCAGCCAAAGTCAGCCTTGAGCGCCGCCAGCACGCCGTGCACGCAGTCGAGAATAGCAAAGCGAGGCGAAGCGAAACATCGGGTCTTGGCCCTAGCCCGCCAGCGCCTTCCGTTTGCGCACGTACTCGTTGACCAGGGAGACCACGGTGGCGTGGCTCCAGGTCAGGGGGGACACCGAGATGGGGCCCCTGGTGTAGGGGTCGAGCTGCTCGGAGAGGATGCCACTCGGGAGGGCGGCGCCCACCACCCACTCCAGGATCTCGCGGGCCTTCTTGAGGTCGTCGAGCGAGCGCGCCTGGCTGACCAGCCACTGGCCGTACCACATGGTGCAGATGAACCACGGGTTGCCGGGGACGTTGTTGATGTCCTGGCTCACCTGGTAGTACCAATCGTTCTCATAGCGGGCGATGCCGCCGACCTCGGTCTTGCACCAGAGCCGCTCGTAGACCGCCTTCATCGTGCTCACGATCTGCGGATCGTCGGCCGTGAACATGCCGAAATACCACAGCCCGTAGACGCTGGAGTCGATCGTCAGGTCGCGCGCGGTCGTCCCGTCCGCCCTCACGTAGATGCGGCGGATGAAGCGGTTCAGCTCCGGGTCGAAGAGGAAGCGCAGGGTTCCCTGCTTGATCCCGTCGGCGACCCCCCGGTAACGAGCGGCCAGGGCCATCTCGCCGTAGAGCGCGGCGAAGTTGGCCGCGGACCGCAGCCCAGCCCAGACGGTGGCCACGGTGAAGCTCATCACCCCGCGGCGCTCCTCCCACAGGTCATAGCTAGGCTGCGGCAGCCCGGTCAGCGGGTCGATGTAGCTCGCCAGGAAATCGCCGACCAGGATGATCAGCGGCCGGTAATAGGCCTTGAAGAATTCGAAATCCTTATGGCGGTCATAGTGCTGCCAGAGGGCAAAGAGGACCAGTCCCGTCTCGTCCTCCTGGATCGGGTACTGCGGCTTCCCGGTGGCATCGACCCAGGGGTGCCAGCTGCTTCCCGGGTCGCCCGCCGGGGTGTACTTGTGGCGAAAGTAGCCCTCCTTGGTGACGATGCGCGCACAGAGCTCGAAGAAGCGCCGCGGCACATCGACATAACCGGCCTGATCCATGGCGTAGACCGCCAGCGCGGCGTCCCGCGGCCACATATAGCTGTAGGTGTCGCGGGCGAACTTGATGATGTCGGTGTCGTTGGCCGCGAGCACAGCGCCGCCGCCGTCGATCTGGGTGCGAACCACGAGTAGGCAGCGCCGAAAGAGATCGGCGACCTGTGGCGAGAGATCACCGAACTCGCGCTCTTCCTTGTTGACCCACGCGATCCAGTAGGAGCGGGTGCGCTCGAGAAAGGCCTCCGGTCCACGCAGCGTCACGACGTCGGCGACCGTCTGCAAATCGGCGAGGTTGCGCGCGGCAATCAGCCAGTGGTAGGCGGTCACCGTCTGGCCCTCAGCAATGCGGCCGACTTTAAGCGCCAGTGTCATGTCGACTGATCCCTGCTCGATGGGGTTGTTGCCCAGCTCGCCGTCCTCGGCGTCCCGCCAGGTTCCCTGGGCGCCGCCCACGTCCTTCTTGCCGCAGGCGTACCCGTCCAGCCCCACGCGATCACCGACCTGGCCGCAAGCGGCGAAACAGCGCTGCCCCTTATAGGCGACCAGCCCCTTGACGGCGGGGTAATACATCACCGTGTCGCCGACCTCAGTGCCGTAGATGTGCCAGTCGTAATGAAAGAAAAGGCGGACCTCGCGTTCCGCCCCCTCGTTGAGCACCTTGACCCGGCGCAGCAGCATGTCGCGGCCGAGGTCGACGGTGTCGTTGAAGGTCAGGCTGACCGTGAGATCCGGATGACGAAGGGTGACGTTTGTGACCAGGGTGTCGGGGAGGTAGACGAGGTTGCGCGACCAGCCCGGATCGTCCAGCCAGGCGAACCGTCCGTCCACCCAGATCCCGAAGCGGCAGGGCTCGCCGCTGGTGTGGTTCTCCTGGCCGACGCGCGGGTAATAGATGTCGCGCAGCTGGTAGTTGCGATCGAAGTTGACCAGCAGGGACCCGTTACCGATCGGCAGGTCACGTGACACGTTGCGCCATTATCGGGTGCCGGTCTGCAGCGCGGGCGACCGGAACACCCATTGTTACGATGTCGTGTATGGGGAGCGCGGCGAAAATCGACACGCTCGAGGTCCGGTCGGGCCAGCGCGCGGATGCGATCGACATCACGGATCGGGTGCAGCAGGTGGTACACGAGAGCGGCGTCCAGAGCGGGCTCTGCCAGATCTACGTGCCACACACGACCGCGGGGGTCTTCATCAACGAGAACGCCGATCCCGACGCCCTCTCCGACATTCTTCGCACGCTCGAGGCGCTCGTGCCCTGGGAGAACGGCTACCGGCACGCCGAGGGCAACGCCGCGGCACACATCATGGCCACCCTGGTGGGCACCTCCCAGACCGTCCCAGTGCGCGACGGGCGCCTCGCGCTGGGACGCTGGCAGGGCATCTTCTTCGCCGACTTCGACGGCCCACGCGCGCGCCATTTGCAGGTCACGGTCCTGGCGTGAAAAGAAGCCGCCCCCGGACGGCTTCTGGCGCTGCGAGGCGGAGCCTACTTATTTTGGGGGTACCGCGCCGAGCTGCCCGCTGTTCCCACTCGCCGTCCCGCTGGAAATCTCCCCGACGGCATTCTCCGCAAGCGTCACCTGGCGAGTGAACGTGCCCGCGAAGTTTCCCGCAGCCAGTCGAGGGGCAGGTACCCTTCCCGGGGCGCCCAGCGTCCGCGACGGTGCGGAAACCCCGAAGGCATCGCCGAAGAGGCGATCCATCGCAGTGTGGAGAGACATCAGGTCACTGATGGGTGACCAACGAATCACGCTAGTCATGACTTGACCTCCTTGCGATAACCGCGCGCTCCGGCGTGGAAAAACGCGCGGTTAATGGTTTTTTCGCTCGCCGACATATCCCGGCCTCAGCGGCTTATAAACGCGGACGGGGACCCAAACGGCCGTGTCGACGGTCGGTGAAAAGCCGTAACTACTGCGAGGATGCCGGTATATACTGGTCAGCCAGATTCTTAGCCGGGGAGACGCATGCTTACCAGCATCAAGTCGGTCGGCAGCTATGTTCCGTCCGGCATCCTGACCAACGCCGACCTCGAGAAAATGGTCGAGACCTCCGACACCTGGATCCGCGAGCGAACGGGCATCCATGAGCGGCGAATCGCCGCTGTTGACGAGACCGCGACGGATCTGGCCGCTGAGGCCGCGAAGGACGCGCTGGCCAAAGCCGGGTTGCGCCCGCAGGATACCGACCTGATCGTGTGCAGCACGTCCACCCCCGACTCCATGTTTCCCTCGGTCGCGTCCCGCGTGCAGGAGCGGCTGGGGGCCCACGGCCCCGCCTTCGATGTGCAAGCGGCCTGCACCGGCTTCCTTTACGCGATGAGCATTGCCGACCGCTTCGTCAGCGGCGGCGAGTCGAAGCAGGCGATCGTGATCGGCAGCGAGACGCTCACGAAGATCCTCAACTTCAAGGACCGCGGCACGTGCGTCGTCTTCGGTGACGGCGCCGGCGCGATGGTGTTGGGGCCGAGCTCGAACGGTGCCGGCATCAAATCCTGTGTGCTGGGATCGGACGGCTCCGGCGGAGACCTTATCTATGTCGCGCCCGGTGCCGACGGCCCCGAAGGCCGCGGCCGCCCGGAGATCCGCATGGATGGGCGCAAAGTATTCCGCTTCGCCACCGAGATCCTGGCGGAGGCCACGCTACAGGCGCTGGCAAAGGCCAACGTCGCGCTGGAGGACGTCAAGTTGATCGTTCCCCATCAGGCCAACGCCCGGATCATCGAGGCGGCCGGCAAGCGGCTCGGTGTCGGCGCCAACGTGATGGTCAATGAGATTGCCAATTACGGCAACACGTCGACCGCCTCGATCCCGCTCGCGCTCAAAGATGCGCTGGCCGCTGGCCGGCTGAAAACCGGCGACCATCTCGTCCTGGTCGGCTTCGGCTCCGGGCTGACCTGGGGTGCTTGCGTGATCAAATGGGAAGGCGCGCCCGTCAGGGCCGCGGCCTAGCCCATGTTTCGTCCCAAGACCCGCTACGTCGCTCTGCCGTCGCCGCGTGCCGGCGTTGGCGAAGAGGTCGACCGGCTCACCTGCCCCAAATGCGACACCTCGCTCGACCCCGCCCGTCTCACCGCGGCACTGGGGGTCTGCTACCGCTGCGGCTACCACTTCCGGCTGCGCGCCCCCGAGCGGATCGCGATGCTGGTCGAACCAGGCTCCTTCCGCGAAGAGGACCAGGCGATCGTGGCGAAGGACGTTCTCGGCTTCAAAGACTCACAGCCCTACACCAAGCGCATCGAACTAAGCCGCGCCGCCACGGGTGCCAACGAGGCGGTCATCT
>JALYYE010000093.1 GCA_030946735.1 Candidatus Dormiibacterota bacterium | reverse complement strand
GCGGGTCGCGCGTCGTGAAGTACGGATAGCGAAGACGGAGCTCGGTGACGCCGTCGTCGTCTTCGAAGACCTGCTCGAAGGGATGAATTTCCGTGATGTAGAAGATGCCGCCTGGCTTGACGAAGTGCGCGGCAACCATCGCCCAGCGCTCGATGTCGGGGAGCCAGCCGAGCACGCCACGAGACGTGTAGACGATGTCGAACGCTCCCCCGAGCTGATTGGGAAGGTCATACAGATCGGCGCAGATGAAACGGGCCGGCAGGGAGAGCTCAGTGGCGAGCGCGCGGGCCCGCTCGATCCCCGCCGGCGAGAAATCGGCGCCGGTTACCTGGGCGCCGAGCCTCGCCCAGTTGAGCGTATCCAGGCCGAAATGGCACTGCAGGTGCAGCAAGCTCTTACCGGCGACTGGGCCGATCTCCTCGATCTCGTAGGCCCGAAGCCTGTTCTCGCCGGCCTTGAAGGCCTCAACCTTATAGAAGTCCGACCGGTAATTGATCCCGGTCCATTCGTCCCAGAGCTCGCGGTTGGCCTGGAGGTACTTATCCATCGCCGCGGCTTGCGCCGTTCGGCGAATATCCCGTCTGCGTGTGGCGGGCCGTCACCACCGTCTTGATGTTGCCGCGCACGTTGAAATCGCCGACGACCTCCATGAAGCGCGGATCGAGCAGAGACACGAGGTTATCGAGGATTCGATTGACGGCAGCCTCGTGGAAGATCTCCTCGTCGCGGAACTTATTGATGTAGAGCTTCAACGACTTGAGCTCGACCAGTTTCTGGTCGGGAATGTAACGAATGCGGATGGTGGCGAAATCGGGGAAGCCGGAGTCAGGAGCCAGGCATGTGAATTCCGGAATGGTGAAGTGAATCTCATAATCGCGTTCCGGTGTGCCGTTGGGGACGGCCTCGAGAGTCGACTCGGCGATCATCTTGGCCCCGTATTTCATTGGCTAATGCTAGCCGGACCCGGCCGTTATTGATGGAGGGTCCAGGCCGTGCCGTCCCAGGTCCAGGTGTCGTTGAGCGGCCCGCTCTGGCCTTCACCCAGGCCCTGCCCGCCGAAGAGGACGATGCGATGCTTGTCAGGGTCGAACACCATCGGCGCGTCGTAGCGGGCGGGTGGGCTCTGCGCCGGCGTCACCTTCTGCCACGCGGTGCCGTCGTAGGTCCAGGTCTCGGCGGGCCCCGGTGCTCCCGTGCCGCGGTTGCCGCCAAACAGCACGAGTTGGCCCCGCCAGAAATCGCCCGCGAAACTCGGCAGGCAGAGCGCCGGGGGCCAACTTCCCGTCGCCGCGCGCTGCGACCAGGTGTGTCCATCGAAGGTGTACAGGGCGTTGTCGTGGCTCTCGATGCAGTCACCGAATCGCGCGACCAGGTTTGCAGCATTCAGAGCCGCGAGGCGCGGCCGCACCCCACCGGCGGGGCTGGCGGCCGGTTGGAGCTGGCTCCAATCGTTCCCGTTCCAGGCCCAGGTATCGTTGATCGCGCTGGGCTTCGGCGTGCTCTGATTCATGCCGCCATAGAGCACGATCGAGTGGATCGCCTGATGGAACGCCATTGAACTGCCTTCGCGTGCCGGTGGACTGTGGCCTGGATGCTGTAGTTGCCAGGCGTTTCCATTCCAGACCCAGGTGTCGTTCATCTGCCCGTTGGCCGCGAGCCCGCCGAAGAGGACGACCTGCCGGTTGACCTCATCGAAGGCCATCGCGCCGCCCTGTCGCGCCGATGGGTTCACCGTTAGTCCTTGCCGGTGCGACCACGCCACGCCGTTCCAGGTCCATGTGTCGCCAAGCGGAGCCTGGCCGGCCATCCCGCCGAAGAGGATGACATTGTGACGTTCGTCGTCGTAGGCCATCGCGCTCGCCCACCGTCCCAGTGGGATGGTTGTCGCCGATGCCGTTGCGAGTGGGGAGGGACTCGGCGTGGCCGAGGCACTGGGCGATGGCGAGGGCACTGGATTCGTGGCGGCCGGCGAACCGCATGCCGAGAGCAAGGTGAGGGCAAGCCAGGCAAACCGCTTCATCGATCGCGTATAGCGTCGCATGCCGGGGTGGGGTTGGGGAACAACCCGCCGTTGCAAGAAAGTGCCAGACCACCCTTTATATGGGCCAATGGCGGAACCAGACGAAGTCATCATTGACCGGTTTCCAGAGAATGATCTCGAGCGGGCGATCGAGGCGGCGATGAAAGACCCGGCTCGCGACCGGGCGGAGGGACGCAAGCCGCTGTGGCGAGCGCTCTACGCGTCAGAAGTCATCGTTCCGCTGTCCACCACTGGGCCAGACAAGGAGATTGCCTTACCCGAAGCCCAGGGGGAAACGGGCTTATTGACGTTGGAGCTGTACGGCAAGCCTCACGCCGTCATTTTTTCATCCGCAAGCCAGATGCATCTCGCGCTCCCGGACGGCTGCAGCTACGCGCGCGTGATGATGCGTCGGCTGGTAGGGCTCTGGCCGGAGGTGCCGGCGGCCCTCAACCCGCAGGGATTTGGCTGCACCATGTCGGCGGAGGAAGTCCGTGGGTTGCCACTT
>JALYYE010000070.1 GCA_030946735.1 Candidatus Dormiibacterota bacterium | reverse complement strand
AGTACCTCGATCCCGAGGAGATCTTCACCGTCACCAAACAGGGGCTCGATTTTTACGGCGAGGCGTACAAGTACCCCTATCCATTCCAGAAATACGACCAGCTCTTCGTCCCGGAGTTCAGCGCCGGCGCCATGGAGAACATCGGCTGCGTCACCTTCAATGAGTCGATGCTGTTCCGCTCCAAGGTTACTGAGGCGGTCCGCGAGGACCGCGCCAACGCCATCCTGCACGAGATGGCCCACATGTGGTTCGGCGACCTGGTGACGATGCGCTGGTGGGATGACCTGTGGCTGAACGAGAGCTTCGCGACCTTCATGTCGGTGCTCGCCCAGGTCGAGGCCACCCGCTTCAAGAACGGATGGGTCACCTTCGCCAATCAGTACAAGGCCGGCGCACGCCGGCAGGATCAGCTACCCACCACCCACCCGATCGCGGCCGACGTTCCCGACATCGAGTCCGTCTACCTGAACTTTGACGCGATCACCTACAACAAAGGGGCCTGCGTCCTTCGTCAGCTGGTTGCCTACGTCACGCAGGACACCTTCCTCCGCGGCGTCCAGCGCTACGTCAAGCAGCGCGCCTACTCGAACGCCAGCCTCGCCGACTTCCTCTCCGATATCGAAGCGGGCTCCGGTCGCGACCTCAAGGCCTGGTCCAAGCTCTGGCTGGAGACGGCCGGCCTCAATACCCTCCGACCACTGCCCACCTCACAGAGCGACACGATGGGCTCGCTGACGATCAAGCAGGAGGCTCCGCCAGAATTCCCGACCATCCGGCCGCACCGGCTGGCCGTTGGTCTTTACGACCGCAAGTCCGATGGCTTGCAGCTCCGCCGTCGCGTGGAGCTCGACGTCGCGGAGACCGAAACCCCGGTTAAGGACTTCGATGGCGAGCGCCTCGCCGACCTGCTGCTCGTCAATGACCTGGACCTGACCTACGCGAAGATTCGGCTCGACGAACGCTCCCTGGCCACGGCGACCGGGCACCTCGCCGAGCTCGCCGATCCGCTGGCGCGGGCGATCACCTGGGCCGCGCTCTGGGACATGCTCCGCGATGCCGAAATCCCCGCTCGGCGCTATCTCCCCTTGATCCTGAAGAACATCCACGGCGAAACCGACATCGGCGTCGTCCAGGATCTCCTGGCCCAGGCGGTCTCAGCCATCTTCGTCTACGGCGATCCCGCGAATCAGGAGGCCGCGCTCAAGACGCTGGCAGACCATTCGCTGCGAGCGCTCGACGGCGCCCCGCCGGCCAGCGACTTCCAGCTGGCCTGGGCTCACGCCTTCATCAGCGCCGCCCGCTCCCCCGAGCATCTGGCGGTCGTCCGCGGGATGCTCGATGGGATCAAAGTATTCACTGGCCTCAAGGTCGATACGGACCTGCGCTGGGCGATCGTGAATGCGCTCGCCGGCGTCGGCAAAGACGACGGCCTGATCGATGCCGAGCTGAAACGCGACCCTACCGACGAGGGACAGCGCCACGCGGTGGCGGCTCGCGCTGCCCGTCCAACGGCGGAAGCGAAAGAACAGGTTTGGGCTTCACTGATGGAGGACTTGACGCTGCCGCTGGCCACCATGCGGTCGATGATGCGCGGCTTCCACCGATTCGATCAGCGGCGCGTGCTCGAGGCCTACGGCGCCCGCTACTTCCAGGCCCTGGCGAACGTGTGGAAGGAACGTGACATCGAGATCGGCCTCGCCTTCGCCCGCATGATGTTTCCATCGGTGATCGTCGATGACAACACCATCAAGGTGACCGACCAGTACCTGGCGCGCGAGAACGTCCCCGGACCGGTGCGCCGGGTCCTGCTCGAGGCCAAGGACAGCATGCAGCGGGCGATGCGGGCCCGCGCCATCGACGCCGCTCAGTAGAGCAACTCGGCGGCCTGGCGGGCGATCACCGCGTCTTCGCGCGCCTCGATCCGAAGGATCGCCGCCGGGCTGCCGGCTGGGCTGATCACGGCGTCGTTTCTGGCATCCACTGCCGGCACCATCCCGAGACCAAGTGGAGCGAGCCGCCCGACAATGGCCGAGCGCACCGACGGCGAGTGCTCCCCGATTCCACCCGTGAAGACCAGCGCGTCGAGGCGGGGCAGGGCCGTGGCCACCGCCGCGATCCCGGCTGCGGCTCGGCTGACGAACATATCGATGGCCAGCTGGGCCCGCCGGTTGCCCTCCCCCGCCGCCTTCTCGATCTCCCGCATCCCCACGCCCCGGCCGAAGACGCCGACCAGCCCGGACTCGTGATCCAACGCGGTCTGCAGCTCGCGCCAGCCGGCGCGCCGCGTGCGCAACATATATAGAAGGATGCCGGGGTCGATCGATCCCGAGCGCGTCCCCATCATCAGGCCTTCCATGGGCGTCAGGCCCATCGAGGTAGCTGCCGACCTTCCGTTGAGCACCGCCGTCACCGAGCAGCCGCTGCCGAGGTGGGCCACCACCAGGGCGAGCGCAGCGGCAGGCCGGCCCAGCAACTCCGCGGCCCGCCGCGTGGACCATTCGACCGACAGCCCGTGGAAACCGAAGCGCCGGATGCCGTACTCGCGCTGCCAGCGCCAGGGGACCGGATACAAGAACTGCTCCTCGCTCAGGGTCGCGTGGAAGGCGGTGTCGAAGGCTGCAATCTGCGGCACCTCCGGCAGCGCAGCAAGGGCGGCACGGATGGTGGCTGCGGCCACCGGATTGTGCAGAGGGGCGAACTCGGCCAGCGCCTCGATGCCCTTCACGACGCGGGCGTCGAGCTTCACTGCCGCGCGAAACCGGGTTCCGCCATGCACCACGCGGTGTCCGACCGCCTCGACCCCGGCATGATCCAGTTTCGCCAGCAGCGATCGCACCGTCTGCTCGATCCCCTTCTGCCTGCTTGCGTCCGCACCGAGCGAGACCTCGGCCTTCGCGATTGCGGCGAGATCGGCGGTCTGGACGATGCTGCCTTTTAGAGAGCTCGAGCCGACGTTCAGGACGAGGACGTTCAGTAGGGCCAGGTCCAGTCGCGCACGTCCGGCACGTCCTCGCCGTGATCCCGGGTGTACTGCCGGTGACGGAGCCGCTCGTCGAGCATGTGTTGGCGGACGTGGGCCGCGCGAGAGCCCAGCCCAGGGACCCGGTCGATGACGTCGATCACCAGGTGGAACCGATCGAGGTCATTGAGCATCACCATGTCGAACGGTGTCGTCGTGGTGCCCTCTTCCTTGTATCCGCGGACGTGCAGGTTGCCGTGATTCTTCCGCCGGTAGGTCAGCCGGTGGATCAGCCAGGGATAGCCATGATAGGCGAAGATCACCGGCTTGTTGCTGGTAAAAAGCGCATCGAACTCCGCATCGGAAAGTCCGTGTGGATGCTCCGCCTCGGGTTGGAGTTTCATCAAGTCGACCACGTTGATCACCCGAACCTTGAGATCGGGCAGGTGCTTACGGATGAGGTCGGTCGCGGCCAGCGTTTCCAGCGTCGGGATGTCGCCGGCGCAGGCCATTACCACGTCCGGCTCGCCCGTGTCGTTACTGGCCCAATCCCAGATGCCGATCCCCCGGGTGCAGTGGATGATCGCATCATCCATCGATAGATAGTTGAGCGACCGCTGCTTGCCGGCCACGATCACGTTCACGTACTGCTTGCTCTTCAGGCAATGGTCCGCGATCGAGAGCAGGCAGTTGGTGTCCGGCGCGAGGTAGACCCGAACGACATCGGGCTTCTTGTTGAGGACGACGTCGATGAAGCCTGGGTCCTGGTGGGTGAAACCGTTGTGGTCCTGGCGCCAGACGTGTGAGGACAGCAGGTAGTTGAATGATGGGATCGGCCGGCGCCACGGAATCTTGTTCGTCACCTCGAGCCATTTGGCGTGCTGGTTGAACATCGAGTCCACGATATGGATGAAGGCTTCGTAGCAGTTGAACAGGCCGTGCCGGCCGGTCAACAGGTAACCCTCGAGCCAGCCCTGGCAGAGGTGCTCGCTCAGCACCTCCATCACGCGGCCGTCGGGCGCGAGGTGGTCATC
>JALYYE010000045.1 GCA_030946735.1 Candidatus Dormiibacterota bacterium | reverse complement strand
GCTTCGCGTGCCGCGCTCTCGGTCGTCTCATGCGCTGAGTTTTCGTTGGGCGTGAACTTCCCGGTTCCACCACCTGGTCGCTGGCCAGAATTCTCCTGGGCCTCGACGGTGGCGCTTTCCCCGGCCTCGTGGGTCGTGGCCTCGTTGGACTTGAAGGTTCCAGCAGCCGCGCTCGGAGCCGCCGATGCGGCCGCCACCTGCGTCGTCGATGATCCCGGGTTAGCCGCCGCGGCCGCCAGCGGACCGGCCAGGGTGGCCCCGATGACGCCGCCCGCGATCAGCGATCCGGCGACACCCGCGATCGTAATCATGCGTTGGGTTGGAGTGATGCTTCTCACCTCCTTCTCATCTGAAATGACAGGCATGGAGATGCACGCCTCCACGCTAAGCTCAGTCTGCTCGGGCGAACCTTTCAGAAGGATTACAGGGAGGGCTGGCCGGCGCCCCGTGGGGCGGCCCGAAGCGTCGCCACCTTTCCCCTTACGCCGTGTGAGCGTCCGGCCCTCGCCATCGCCTTGCCCACCGCCGCAAGGTTCCGGTCGGCGATCGCGATCACGCTGCCGCCCGCCCCGCTGAGCGCGGCCCCCAGGGCCCCGGCCTGCTCCGCCGCCGCGATGGTGTCGTCGAGGTAGGGGTAGGCGCGGGCGCGACCGGGCTGATGCAGGCGGTCGTCCATGGCGCTCGCGACCAGGGAGCGGTCTTTCCGGGAACAAGCGAGCACCCACTCGGCGACTCGGCCGAGGTTGAAGACGGCATCCTCGCGGGCCGGACGGCGCGGGACCAGGCGGCGGGCCTCGTGCGTAGGGGAGAGGTCGTTCGGTACGAATACGACGGCCCACCAGCGCGGCGGCCAGTCGAGGCGATGGACGCGCACCCCGCCGTTTTCGATGACGGCAATGCAGAAGCCCCCGTAGAGTGCGGCCGCCAGGTTGTCACCGTGGCCTTCGAGCGGGACGGCCAGTTCGAGGACCCGTTGCGCCGGCATTCGCAGGCCGCGCAGCTTCGCCCCCAGCATGATCCCGACGATGATGCCGGCGGCACTGCTGCCGAGACCGCGGCCGATCGGAATCTCGTTCCTGACGCGAAGCTCGAGTCCGCTCAGCGGGCGGCTCCAGCCCGCGAACGGCTCCTCGGCCGCGCGGACGATCAGGTTCTTGCGATTCAGCGGCACTTCCGCGGCGCCCTCGCCCTCCCAGGTGATCGTGGTCTTCGCCGATTCGCGCGCCTCGACCGTGAGGTGCAGCTCGAGCGCCAGGGCGAGGACATCGAAGCCGGGTCCGAGGTTGGCCGACGAGGCGGGAACCCGCACCGTGGCGGTCCGCGACACTAAAGCTTGAACGCCTCGTGAAGGGCAGCGACTGCGTCCTTGACGCGCTTGGCGTCGACGATGCAGGTGATGCGCACTTCCGACGTCGAGATCATCTCGATGTTGATCCCATGGTCCGACAGCGTCCGAAACATGGTCGCCGCCACGCCCGGTTGTCCTCGGATGCCGCTGCCGATGACCGAAACCTTGGCGAGGCCGTTCTGGGCCAGGACGGTGCGGGCGCCGATCTCTTTCGCGATGCCTTTGAGGATGCGCTCCGCCTGGCGGCCATCGGCCGATGACACCGTGAACGACATGTCGGTCACGCCTTCGTGGCTGGCGGTCTGCACGATCACATCGGCGGCGATGTCGGCCTCCGCCAGGGGCGCGAAGATGGCGGCGGCGATGCCGGGCCGATCCGGAACGCCGACCACGGATAAGCGGGCGACGTGCTCCTCGTGCGCGATGCCCCTCACCCGATTCCGCTCTTCCATGATCGTTGCCTCTGAACTGATGATCGTACCCGGCCCTGCGTGAAAGCTCGACCTGACATGAAGGTCCATGGAGTAGGCCTCCGCGATCTCGACCGCCCGTGGATGCATGACCCTTGCGCCCGAGCTCGCCAGCTCGAGCATCTCGGGGTAAGCGATATGCGGCAACAACCGCGCGTTCGGCACGAAACGTGGATCGGCGGTGTAGATGCCGCGGACGTCGGTGAAGATCTCGCACGCCTGTGCCTTGAGGGCGGCGGCGAGCGCCACGGCCGTCGTGTCGGAGCCACCGCGGCCAAGCGTGGTCACTTCCATCTCGTCGCCCATCCCCTGGAAGCCGGCCACCACCACGACCCGCCCGGCGGCGAGCTCGCGTTCGATCCGACCGGGGGTGAGGCCCACGATGCGTGCCTTCGCGTGGCGCTGGTCGGTCTGGATGCCGGCCTGGAATCCGAGGAGTGAGACCGCCGGGACCCCGAGCTCGTTTAGGGCCATCGACATCAGCGGGGCCGAAACCCCTTCGCCAGTCGACAGCAACAGGTCGAGCTCGCGCGCGGTTGGGTCTTTCGCGACTTGCGACGCCAGGCTGAGCAGGTGGTCGGTCGAGTCCCCCATGGCGCTGACCACGACGACAAGGTCATAGCCGGCCCGCTGGCTAGCCGCGACGCGCTTGGCCGCCCGCTTGATGCGGGCCGGCGTGCTCAGCGACGTGCCTCCGAACTTCTGAACCAGGATCGGCCGGGTGAGGGACTCAGGAACCGCCCTCCGGGGCGTCGCCCCAGGCGAGCGGCGCTCAAGTGCCATGCGAGCCTTGAGACGTTATGTAACCCTCCCGCGTGAGCCATTCCGCCAGAAGGACGGCGCCCTTGCCCGCACCGAGCTTGGTGTTGTGCGAGAGGACGACGTACTTCACGCCGTGGAGCACCGGCTCATCGCGCACGCGGCCGACCGTAACCGTCAGCCCGTCGCCCGCATTTCGATCGCGGCGTGGTTGCGGACGGAACGGGTCGGCATTCACCTTCAGGAGTCGTTCCGGGGCGGAGGGCAGGCCCTTGAGCCCGTCGACCCGGAACCCCTCCATCGCGGCAGTGGCCGTCGCCGCATCAACAGGACGCTCGGTGCCAACGAAGACGGCTTCCAGGTGTCCATCCGTGACGTTGACCCGGGTGCAGGTACAGGAGACCGCGAATTGCGCCGGCTCCCCCCAGTGACCCAGGATCTTCTTTGTCTCGCGCTCGACCTTCTCTTCCTCGCCCGGAATGAAGGGGATGACGTTGTCGATCACGTCGAGCGCCAGCACGCCACCGTGCCGCCCCGCGCCGGAGACCGCCTGGAGCGAGGTCATCATCACGGTGCGGACGCCGAACGCGTCCTGAAGAGGCTTCAGCGAGACGGCCAACCCGGTCGTTGTGCAGTTGGGGATGGGTGCGATGAAGCCGCGCCAGCCGCGTTTGCGGCGCTGGTCGTGGAGGGCCTCCGCATGCGCATCGTTGATCCCGGGGATCAGGATCGGGACATCGGGCTGGTAGCGAAACGCCGAGGCGGTGCTGATGACCGGCGCGCGTTCCGCGAAGCGAGGCTCCCAGACTTCGGCGACCTCTTTCGAGACCGCGCTGAAGACCAGGTCGAGCGGTTGCGCGAGGAGTTGCTCATCGTTGAGGCAGGGAAGGGAGAGCCACGAAGGGTCCGGATGGCCGTCGGCAAACCAGCGGCTGGCGCCGGATGGCTCGCGGAGCGCGTCCCCGAGCGATTTTCCGGCCGAGCTCGCGGAGGCCCCCACCGCAGCCACTGAGAACCACGGGTGCCGCTCGAGGGCGGCGAGCACCTGCTGTCCGGCGAGGCCCGTCGCCCCGAGGAGGCCGACCCGCAGGGTCTGTGTCATGCGACCACGGCGGGCGCTTTGTCCGCGGCGGCCAGCACGCGCTCGAACTCCGACGCCCGGGGCTTCGCCAGGTGCAAACGGTTCCCCTCACGCACCTCAAAGAGCTCGGTGGTCTTCAGGCCATTGCCCGTAATGCAGATCACGACGGTTTCCTGGCGCCGGATGCGTCCATTTGCGACCAGCTCCTTGAGCCCGGCCACCACGACGCCGCCGGCGGGTTCGCTGAGGATGCCTTCGGTTTCGGCCAGGAGCGTCATCCCTTCCTGGACGGCGGCCTCGCGGCAGGCGGTGCCCCACCCGCCCGAGGCGCGCACCGCCCGCGCCGCATACCGGCCGTCAGCAGGGTTGCCGATCGCCAGCGACTTCGCGATGCTGTTCGGCCGCACCGGCGTCACCTGGTCCCGGCCCTGTTGAATCGCGATGCTGACCGGTGCGCAACCTTCCGCCTGCGCGGCATGGATGTGCGTGGCGACCTGGTCGATAAGGCCGACGCCAACCAGTTCTTGGAACGCCTTGGCCGTCTTGGCGAGCAAGGAGCCGGCGGCCACCGGAACGACGATGTGGTCGGGCGCCCTCCAGCCGAGCTGTTCGACGACCTCGAACGCCAACGTCTTGCTCCCCTCCGAGTAGAAGGGCCGCAGGTTGACATTGACGATCGCCCACCCGTACTGGTCGGCGAGCTCGACACAGAGGCGGTTGACATCGTCATACGTGCCGTTGACCTCGACGACCGTGGCGCCGTAGGCGCTGGCCGCGCCGACTTTGCCCGGCTCCAGATCGGCGGGGATGAAGACAAGGGCGCGCATGCCGGCTCGCGCCGCGTAGGCCGCAACGGAGCCCGCCAGGTTCCCGGTCGAGGAGCAGGAAAGCGTATCGAAGCCGTAGGAGAGCGCGAGGTTGGTGGCCACCGCGACATTGCGGTCCTTGAATGACCCGGTCGGGTTCACAGTGTCGTTCTTGAGGTAGAGATGATCGAGGCCGAGCACCTTCCCGAGGTTGGGCGCTTTCACCAGCGGCGTGAAGCCCGTTCCCAGGTCGATGGGCTCGCCGGCCGGGGCCGGCAGCAGCTCGCGATAGCGCCAGATCGTGTTCGGCCCCCGCGCGATCGAGTCGCGGCTCACCCGCTCCTTGACAGCGGCCAGGTCGTACGCCACCTCGAGCGGTCCGAAACAGTGCTCACAGACGTAGGCGGGTTCGAACTCCCGCAACCGTCCGCACTCCCGGCATCGCAACTGCTTCACCGAATTCCTCCTCGACACTTGATCACAGACAAATAAAAAGCCCCTGCTGGGAGGGGCCGTCTCGTCCGTGACTGCATCATCTTTCAGACTTTCGTCTGACGGACTTTCCACCTTGCCGGTAACCCGGTAGGTTGGCAGGCATCTCTGGGCCGGTCCCTCCGCCACTCTTGATAACCGTCGCTATTCAGTTGTCGGAAAAGCCTAACAGTCCCTGCCTCCGCCTTGCAACTTGCCTACGTAATTCGTGGCATTGCCCCATAGACCGGGGTCAACCATTGCCGGTAGCGCGGGTCCGCCCCGCGCACAGCGCGGAAATATGCGTCCTGGAGCCCAAGCGTGATGGTGCCGGGGTGGCCGCTGCCGACCGGACGCCCGTCCACCTCGACGATCGGCGCCACCTGGACGCCGGTGCCGCAGAGGAAGGCCTCGTCGGCCTGGTAGACCTCGGTGCGGTCGACGCTGCGTTCCACGACGTCGAGCTCGAAGTCGAGCGCCAGCCGCATGACGGCGGCGCGCGTGATTCCGACCAGGATGTCGTCGGTGACGGGTGGCGTGATCAGGGTTCGGCCCTGGATCATGAAGAAGTTGGCCGCGCTGCCCTCGGCGATGTGGCCATCCTCGGTCAGCATCAGGCAGTCGTCGTAGCCGGCGGCGTTGGCATCTTCGGTGGCCAGCGCCGTGTTGATGTAGGCGCCGGTAATCTTGGCCCGCGCCGGGATGCTGTTGTCGCTGACTCGCCGCCAGGAGGAGATAGTGAGCCGCAGCCCGTCTGTGCGCGCGTAGGGCCCCATCGGCATGGCAAAGATGGCCACCGCGTCCTCCGGAGAATGCAGGTCGACCTTGATCATGGCCGAGGCCTTGTAGGCCAGCGGACGGACGTAGACGTCGGTGCGGTAGCCATCGCGGCGGACCACCTCACGCGTCAGCTGACAGAGCCGCTCGACGTTCTCCTCCAGCTTGATCTTGAGCAGTGCGCTCGACTTCAGAAACCGCTGGTAATGCTCGGCCAGCTTCAAAAGGTAGATCTCCTGGTGCTCGGGGTTCCAGTAACCGCGGATGCCCTCGAAACAGGCTGTGCCGTAGTTGAGCGCGTGGGTGCCGATGCTTACGTTCGCCTCACCAAAGGGCACGATGGCGCCCTTGAAGTAGGCGAAGCCTCCGTAGACCGCCGTTGCGGGCCCCGCCGGCCCACGCGAGTCGCGCTCGGGGCCTCGCCCCACGCGAGCCGCGCTTGAGTGCGATGCGAGCGTTTGAGAGGTCTCTGCGATACGAGCGTTTGAGGCGGTTGTGGTGGGATCCAGCTCCGGCGGCTGCGGCTCGATTGCCATCAGGCGACGACTCCCACTCTGCCCGGGGATGACTGTGTGCGGCGCACGATATCCTCCAGGTCCCGATCGAGGATGTCTTTCTTGCGGTCGGCCAGCTCGAGGAATTGCTCCCAGGCCCGGCCAAAGTCGGCTTCCGAAAGGTGGTAACCGAGCTCGCTGAGGCGAAACTGAAAGGCGTGGCGGCCCGACCTGGGAGAGAGCACGATGCGACTCTCTCCCATTCCCACCTCTTCGGGCCGCATGATCTCGTAATTGAGCTTGTCTTTGAGAACGCCGTCCTGGTGGATGCCGGACGCGTGGGCAAAGGCGTTCGCCCCCACCACCGCTTTGTTGGGCTGCACCGGGATGCCGGTGTGCGTCGATACCAGCGCACTCACCTCCGCCAGGCGTGTGGTATCGATCTCGGTTCGCAAGCCGAGCGACTTCTCGCGCGTGCGCAGGATCATGACGACTTCTTCGAGCGAGGCGTTGCCGGCCCGCTCGCCGATGCCGTTTATGGTGCATTCGACCCGACGGGCGCCATTCAAGACGGCGGCGACGCTGTTGGCGGTCGACAGGCCGAGGTCGTTGTGACAGTGGACGCTGATCAAGGCGCGGTCGATGTTGCGCACGTTCTCGCGGATCGCCGCGATCAGCGCGCCGAACTCGTTGGGCAGTGTGTACCCGGTCGTATCGGGGATGTTGACGACGGTGGCGCCCGCCTCGATCACGGCCTCGAGCGTTTCGAAGAGGTAGTCGAGATTGGCGCGGCCGGCATCCTCCGGCGAGTACTGGACGTCGTCGCAGAGGGTGCGGGCGTAGGCGACCGCCTCGACGCCCCGGCGGAGCACGTCGCGCCGGTTGGAGCGCAGCTTCCGTTCGATGTGGATGTCCGATACCGAGAGCACCATGTGGATCTGCTTGCGCTCGGCATCCCGGACGGCCTGCCACACAGCGTCGATGTCGGCGCGTGCCGCGCGCGCTAAAGCGGTGATCATCGGCCCGCGCACCTGGCGCGCGATCCGCTGCACCGCCTCGAAGTCGCCGGGGGAGGAGAGGGGGAAGCCGGCTTCGATCACGTCCACGCCGAGGCGAGCGAGTTGCCAGGCGATCGCCAGCTTCTGGTCCGGTGTCAGCGACGCACCGGGCGATTGTTCACCGTCGCGCAGCGTCGTATCGAAGATGTAAACGCGGTCGCCGCTGCGTACGCCGCCTGGCGTCACCATCAGTTGCCGGCCTTCTTGTCGGCTTTCAACCAGGGCATCATGGCGCGTAGCTCCGCCCCGACTTTCTCGATCAGTTCGCCTTTGGCGCGCTGCCGGGATGCGTTGAAGGCGGGCCGGCCCGCCTGGTTCTCCAGGATCCAGGTGCGGGCGAAGGTGCCGTCCTGGATCTCCCGGAGGATCTGGCGCATCTCCTCGCGGACGGCCGGACTGATGATTCGGGGACCGCTGACGTAGTCGCCGAACTCCGCCGTATCGCTGATGCTGTAGCGCATGTAGCTCATCCCGCCCTGGTACATCAGGTCGACGATCAGCTTCATCTCGTGCAGGCATTCGAAATAGGCGAGCTCCGGCTGGTAACCGGCTTCCACCAGGGTGTCGAAGCCGGTCTTGACGAGCGAGGTGAGCCCACCGCAGAGGACGGCCTGCTCACCGAAGAGGTCGGTTTCGGTCTCCTCTTTGAACGTCGTCTCCAGAACGCCGGCCATCGTCGAGCCGATCCCGCGCGCGTAGGCGAGTGTGCGGGCGCGCGCCTTGCCGGTCGTGTCCTGGTGAACGGCGAAGAGCGCTGGCACGCCGACCCGCTCTTTGAAGAGCCGGCGCACGATGTGGCCCGGGCCTTTGGGCGCGACCATCGTAACGTCGATGTCCGCCGCCGGCAGGATCTGGCTGAAGTGGATGTTGAAACCGTGCGCGAACATCAGCGCGCTGCCCGGCTTGAGGTTGGGCTTGACCGCTTCGTCGTAAAGTCGCTTCTGCGTCTGATCCGGTACGAGCATCATGACGAGGTTGCCCAGCTCGACAGCTTTTTCGACGGTCTCGACGCGAAGGTCTTCCTGCTCGGCCGCCTCCCAGGACTTGCTGCCCTTGTAGAGGCCAACCACGACGTCGACGCCACTGTCCTGCAGGTTCAGGGCGTGGGCGTGACCCTGGCTGCCATAGCCAATGACCGCGACGCGCTGGCCCGCGAGCGCCGCCATATCGGCGTCGTCGTCGTGGTAGACCTTGGCCATTAGAGGTATGTCTTGGTCGTCAGGTTGTTCAGCCGCGGGTTGAGGCCGATCACCTGGTCGGCATCGACGGGAACGTCGATCAGGATCGACTGGCCGGTGGTCTCGTAGCAGGCGTCCATGATCTCCTTGAGGTTGCTGAGGTCCGGCTTCACCCGGAAGCCGTCCCAGCCGTGCGCCTTCGCCGCCCCGACGAAGTCGATCGACGGCAGTGTGGAGTGGTAGCGCCGCTTCTCGATATCGGGAATGACGACTTCGAGGCCCTTGTCGACGATCCCATAGACGCCGTTGTTGATGATGAAGAGGCGGAGGTCGAGATTGGCGGCGTCGGCCAAGGCGCCGCCGAAGAGGCGCCAGCAACCGTCGCCCGAGAAAACGAAGGTGTGCAGGCTGGGATCGGCCATCTTTGCCCCAACGCCTAGCCCGAACCCGCCGCCCATCGCCGACCCGTCGTGGGCGGTGTGGAAGGGAATCCATGGATGAGGTCGCTGTGTGACGTACTGCCGGTCCTTGTAGGCGATGCAGACGTCGTCGAAGCCGATACTGTTCGGCCGCCACGATTGGTGCAGCTGTTCGTAGAAGGCGATGAAGTCCACGCTGCCCTCGCGGACCTCACGCGAGATCTGACGCGTGTTGAGGCGCTCCGGCAGGTCGACTGGGGGCCGCCGCCCGACGCCGCGATGGGACAGTTGCGGAATGACCTCGCGGAGAACGGCGTCCAGGTCGCCATGCACGACGTCGTATTCGCCCTTGACGCGATGGCGGAACTCGCCGGCGATGTGGCCGTACTGCTCGGTCCATCCGGTGAAGCTCCACACTTGTCCGGCGGGAATCGTCGCCAGGTTGAGGGAGTACTCGCCCGGATCGAAGCCGAGCGTGATAACGCAGTCGTCGGGACCGACGCTCCGCCAGAGCTTCATCGCCTCGTCGTTGCCGCCGAAGGAGATGTAGCCGAAACCGTAGCGGTTGTCGGGCGAAACAGCGTTCGCCCCGTTGACCGACCAGACGGTGGGCGCCTGGAGCAGTTCCGACAGCTTCGTCGTGAGGGCCGGCATACCTGGCCAGCGCGCGGCTTCGCTGCCGACATAGATCACGACACGGCGCCCTTGGGCGATACGCGGAAAGTCCTGAACGAAGCGCTCGACGTCCTGCGGACGAAAGCCCCGAGCGCGGGGTCGCGACGGTACGTCGATCTCGACGTCTTTCGAGAGGATGTCCGGGTAAAAGGCGATGGCGATCGGCTTGGATTCCATCAGGACAGCCTGGGCGCGCTCCAGCTGCTCCTCCATGGTGTCGATGTCATCGATCACGATGCAGCCATCGCCCAGTTCCGCCTGGAGCTGTGGCACGATGTTCATGCCGTGGACGGAGACGTCCTGGAGCGGTGCCTGGCCGATCGACAGGGTGGAGTTCAGGGCGACCAGGTAAATCGCAGGGATGTTGTGCAGCTTGGCGTCGGTGAGGCCGCTGCCGCCCAACTTGGTGGCGGCGCCGGTGGTGGTAATGCAGCCGGCAATGCGCCCCGAGGCCAGGTAGTAGCCGAGCGGCACGAAGCCGGCGACGTACTCGCCCATCGTCAGCATGCGCGGCGCGCCGTCGGTCGCTTCCGACGGGTCCATGAGCGGCTCCAGGTGCTTGGTGACGTGGATCAGGCCACCACCGTTGACCCCCGCATAGGACGTGATCCCCCAACGCCGCAGGGTTTCGATCAGCCAGAAGTTACCGCTGGTGCGCTCCAGGGGCGCTGGCCCAAACGGTGTCAGCTCATGCTCGACGCGATCGATCATTTCAGTACTCATCGGATCTGACGCCCCTCATCCGCTGAACATGCGGTTGATAGCTTCCGTAACCTCGTGTTCGCGCCCAAATGGGTGGGCCTCGGCGGGCCGACCCGCGACGGCGGCGGTGAGCGCCTCTGTGCAGATGCCGGCCACGTCGATCTGGTGCCGTCGCTCCTGGATCTCGCGGTGCAGCCCGTCAGGGATATCGATTGTGTAGCTGGCCATCGGTACCTTCCTCCTCTTGCAGCTGGCTTTGGTCGAACGAGTGCTCTGCTGCAAGGACGAGAGGATCCCCTCCCGCGGTACCACCCTGCTTGCGGCAACGGCCGCCGCTCTTGTCGAGCCGCCCAGCTCCGGGGGTGAGTAATCCCCGTCAACGCCGGTTGACCCATCCGAGACGTTACCAGCCTCAGCCGCTCGAGCGCATTGTGTAAACCAACCAAAAGCAACTGGTTCCTTTGGTCCTTCACGCCAGCCTCAGCTTGAGGCATACTAGTCACTCCCATGGCGCTCACTGTCCGGGAAGCGATGGCGCTGGGGGGGTTGAGGCGAGGCGAGGTCCTGGCTGGGGCTAGCGGCCTCGACCGCACCATCACCTGGGTAAAGGTCCTCGAATCCCCAGAAACGATCAGCTGGCTCGCCGAGGGCGAGCTCCTGCTGACGGTGGCCTTCGCCATCAAGGACGATGAAGCGGCCCAGAAGGACCTGATGCGTAACCTGGCCGCGGTCGGCTCCGCCGGCCTGGTCATCAAGCCAGAGCGCTACCTGCCCCATATTCCGGATGACATGCTCGGCCAGGCGGACGAGTTCAAGATTCCCCTGATCCGGATCCCTCCGGATGTCTCCTACCTGGAGATCATGAACCCGATCCTGGAGCGGATCATCAACGCCCAGAACACCCAGCTTCGGCGCTCGATCGAGATCCACAAGCAGTTCACCCACCTAGCCCTCGACGGCCAGGGCCTGGATGCGATCGTCAAGACGCTGGGCGAGTTGGTCGAAAGCTCGATCTCGCTCGAGGACGTGAACTTCCACTTGCTGGCCAGCCACGTAGTCCCGGGGGTCACCGACAAGCACCGGCAGCAAACCCTGGCGCATCGCGGCACACCGCTCAAGGTCCGTCAGGCGGCCGCCATTAAGAGCATGCTGCTCGACGTGGTGCGCGGACGGGCGCCACACAAGGTCCCGCCCTTTCCGGAGCTCGGTTTGACCGCACCGCGCATCATCTCGCCCGTCCTGGCGGGCCGCGAGAACCTCGGCTACCTATCGATCATCGATCTCCCGCAACACCTCGAGGACCTCGGGATGATGGCGGTCGAGCACGCCGCCACCGTCATCGCACTCGAGATGATCAAGCAGCGCGAGGTCGCCGAAGCTGAAGACCGGGTGCGGGGCGAGCTGGTCGACGACTTACTCAATGGCACCTTTGGCGACCAAGCCAACGTCCAGCGGCGCGCTCGACACCTTCGCTATGACCTCTCGGTGCCGCACAGGCTGCTGGTGGTCGACGTCGACCACTTCGGGCGGTTCATCAGGGAGCGGCGCTACGAGGAAGGGCGTGTCATCGCGCTCAAGCACCAGCTGTTTCAGGTCGTGACTGGCGCCGTTCGTCGCCAACATCCGCGCCACCTGGTCAGCGCCCACAGCGACAGCGTCATCGTGCTCGTCCCCCAACCTGCGGATGGGTCCGACCCGGAGGCCGAGGCCCTGGCGGCGCGCATCCGCGAGGCGGTCGCCGAGTCGGAGCTCGGCATCACCGTGTCGGTCTCGATCGGCCGCCTGTGCGTAAAACCCGACGACTTCAAGCCGGCCTTCGCCGAGGCCCAACGGGCGCTCGACCTGATGGTGCGCTTCGGCAAACGCGAGCAGGTCATCAACTACGAGCGGCTGGGTGTCTACCGACTCCTCGCCCAGGTCGAAGATCGGGCCGGGCTCGACGCCTTTGCCGGCCGGATGCTGGCGCCGCTGGTCGACTACGATCGCGCCCGCGGGACACCGCTCCTGAAGACGCTCGAGGTCTACCTGCAGCGGCACGGCAATCTCCGGCAGTCGTCGCGCGACCTGCACATCCATCTCAACACGCTTCACTACCGGTTGCGCCGGATCAGCGAGGTGACCGGCGTCGACCTGAAAGACGCCGACGCCCGGCTGGACCTACTACTCGCGTTGCGAGTACGGGCCCTCGCCGAAACCAGGTAGGTTGGCACCGTGGGCCAATTGACTCCCGCGAATGGGCGAACGATGCTTGCCAAAATCTGGGAGACGCACGTCGTTGCCGCCGGCGCCGGCGAGCCCGATCTGCTCTATGTCGATCTCCACCTCGTCCACGAGGTGACCTCACCACAGGCGTTCGAGGGCTTGCGCCTGGCCAACCGGCCGGTCCGCCGGCCCGACCTCACGGTCGCAACCATGGACCACGACGTGCCGACTCGAGGGGGCCGCGCCGCGGCGGACGAGATCGCGCAGCGGCAGATGTCGGCGCTGGAGGAGAACTGCCGGCGCGAGGGCATTTCTCTGTACGGCATGGGGAGCGCACGCCAGGGGATCGTCCATGTCATCGGGCCGGAGCTCGGCCTCACCCAGCCCGGCCTGCTGATCGTCTGCGGCGACTCGCACACCTCGACTCACGGCGCGTTTGGCGCGCTCGCCTTCGGCATCGGGACCTCCGAAGTCGAGCATGTGCTCGCCACCCAGTGCTTGCGGCAGCGCCAGCCGAAGACGATGGCGGTGACGGTCGGCGGCGCATTGCCGATTGGCGTCACCGCGAAAGACGTTGCGCTGGGCATCATCGCCAGGATCGGCGTCGACGGCGGCCGAGGGCACGTCATCGAGTACCGCGGGTCCACCATGCAGTCCCTTTCGATGGAGGGGCGGATGACCGTCTGCAACATGACGATCGAGGGAGGCGCCCGCGCGGGAATGGTGGCGCCCGACGAAACGACCTTTACCTACCTGAAAGGGCGACCGCACGCGCCCCGCGGCGAGCAATGGGAAGAGGCGGTCGCGCGCTGGAAGACGCTCGCCACGGAGCCGGATGCGGTCTTCGACCACGAAGTGGCGATCGATGCCACCCGGCTCGAGCCCTACGTGACCTGGGGCACGAATCCCGGACAGTCCGTCCCTGTGAGCGGAAGCGTGCCGAACCCGGCAACGGAAACCGATGAGCGGGCGCTCGCCTACATGGCGCTCGAGCCGGGCACGGCAATGGAGGCGATCGCGATCGACCGCGTCTTCATCGGCTCCTGCACCAACGCCCGTCTCGAGGACCTGCGGCTGGCGGCAACCGTGATCCGCGGCCAGACCGTGCATCCCAAGGTTCGCGCGATGGTGGTGCCCGGATCGGCGAGCGTGAAGCATCAGGCCGAGGCCGAGGGGCTGGACCAGGTCTTTCGCCAGGCGGGCTTCGAGTGGCGGGATGCCGGATGCTCGATGTGCCTCGGCATGAACCCCGACATCCTCGGCCCTGGCGAGCGCTGCGCCTCGACCAGTAACCGGAATTTCGAAGGCCGGCAGGGGAGTGGAGGCCGCACCCACCTGGTCAGCCCTCCGATGGCTGCGGCGGCCGC
>JALYYE010000039.1 GCA_030946735.1 Candidatus Dormiibacterota bacterium | reverse complement strand
GAGCTCTATGACCGCTTGGGCAGCGCCCACTACCTTCTTCGCCGGCCACACGCGGCCGGCCAGTGGTTCGAGCAGGCCCTGGAGCGTTATCGATCGGCGGGAGTGGCGGACCCGGTGTTGAAGGCGCGCGTGCTCGGCCATCGGGCCAACCTCCATTACGTGGCCGGCCAGCCGATCGAAGCGATTGCCGCGTACGAATCGGCGATCGCGGCGGCCGCTCAGGTGCTCGACATGCCGGCCCTCGCCGGCATCTACGAGGGCCTCGCGCTGTCGTTTCAACAGACCGGCCAATACGCGCGAGCGCTCTCCTACGCCCAGAAGGGCCTGCGCATCTTCGAGACCCTCCGCGATGTCCGCATGGCGGGACAGCTGCGCCTCAACATGGGGGACATGTTGCTGCAGCAGGGCCGTGTGGCGGAGGCCGAGCGACTCTTCGGCGAAGGCGCCGGGCACCTCCGGCGGATCGGCGACGGCGAGCTGCTGCCCCACCTGGTGGCGGGTATGGCTGAGTCCGCTCTCGAGGCGAAGCAGGTCGAGCGGGCGAGCGACCTCATCGAGGAGGCGATCGACCTCTCCACCCGCTCCAGCGATCCCCTGGCAACGGTCGCTGTCCACCGCGTGGCGGGACGCGTGGCCCACGCTCGCGGCCGCCGCGAGTCGGCGCACCGCCACTTCGAGCGAGCACTCGAGGTTGCCGTGACCATCGATAACCCCGACCTGCGGGCCCGCGTTACCTACGACTTCGCCCGTGCGCTCGAAGCCGAGGGGGACAGCGCCCAGGCCGCGCTGCGTTTTCGCCAGGCCTACGAAGCCGGTCGCGGAGAGGGAAGCAGGCCGACCGCTGTAAGTGGGTTCGACGCATGAGTAAGCACTACTTGACAGTGAGCGGCCGTTTGTCCCATAATTCGGCCACGGAAGGTGACGCCGTTCTCCTTGAACGATCCCCCCGCCACCAGCCGGCAAGAACACGTCAAAAGTTTTGTCCACATCGCAATCTGCGATAGACTGATCACACACAGTCAAGGGGGATCCATTGGACGGGTACTCGCGAAAAGTTGGTGCCAGGCTTCGGAGTCTGCGGAAGCAGCGCGGCCTGACCCTGCAGCAGGTGGAAGTGCTGTCGAATAAGCGCCTGAAGGGCTCGCTGCTCGCCGCCTACGAACGCGGCGACCGCAATATCTCGGTCACCCGCCTGCACCAGATCGCCACCCTCTACAGCGTTCCCGTCAATCAACTCCTACCGGAAGAGATCGAAGGCATGGGTGAGCCGGCGCTTCCGCCGAAGCTGGCGATTGACCTGGGCCAGTTGCAGGGGCTGCCCGAACGGCAGGGCTCGATCCTGTCCCGCCACGTGGCACGTCTCCAGCAGCAGCGACAGGACTTCAACACGCCGGTCGTGACCTTCCGCGCCGACGACCTGGAGCAGCTCGCGGCGGCCTATAAGACGACGCCGGAGATGCTGCGCCGCTCCTTGCACGAGTGGGGCGTCTTTAGACCTGGTCAGTCGCCAAGCGAACGGCCGGAAGTGGAGCGCCAACCGCCCACCGAATCCGAGGAAGAGCGCTAGAAGGGAATCTCGCCCTGGGGCGTCCCGGGGGCTCCGCCACGCTCGCTTCGTAGTTCGGCAACCGTCGCCGGGTGCGGCGGCTCCTCCAGATCCTGTCCTTCTCGCACCGGCAGGCTTTCGATCCGCTGGCGGGCCTCCTCCAGCTTCCGCTCGCAGAGCTGGAGGTACTCGCGCCCGCGGGCGACGGCCGCGATCGCGTCTTCCAGGCTCAGCTTCCCTTCCTCGAGCGCATGCAGCGTGGTATCGAGCTGCGCTAGCGCCTGCTCATAGGTCAGCGAGTCGTCGAGACTCACGGAATGGCCTCGTCCACGGTAGCCTCGAGCCGCCCGGTTGCGAGCAGGACTTTGACCGACTGCCCCTTGCGAGCTTGTTCCGCGCTCCTGATGATGCCGCCCCCGCTCGAGTCCAGGGTGATGCTGTAACCACGCTTGAGCGTCTGCCCGGGCGCCAGCGAGCCCAGCCGTACGCCGCGGCTCTGCAGGCCGCTTGCTCGCTCCCGCACCCCCCGCCCTGCCAGGGCGACCAGCCGTTCCCGCAGGCCGTCCTTCCCGAGGCGGCCGGTTTCGATCCGCTGCGCCATCACCTGCCAGCTGCGCTGAAGGCGCCGTCGGCACTCCTCGAGGGATCGTTCCCGCTGCCGCAGTACCTCGCGCGGATCGCGCTGGCGCAGCATCCCCTGGAGGTGGGCGATCCGCTCACGCCGCCGTGCCTGCGCATCCAGGACCAGGCGCTCGAGCGACTGGCGACGGCGCTGCAACTGGTGTGAGGGGGCGATCAGAGCGGTGAGCCCGGCCCGCTGCAGCCGCTGACCGCGTTCACCGAGCTGACGGAGCAAATCGCGCTTGTTGGGAACCACAATCTCGGCCGCGGCGGTGGGGGTGCGGGCCTCGCGGTCCGCGACAAGGTCCGCCAGCGTCCGGTCGGAGGTGTGACCCAGGGCGGTGATGACCGGGATCCCCATCGCCTGGATGGCCCGTACCACCGCCTCCTGGTTGAAGGCCATCAGCTCCTCGAAACTGCCGCCGCCGCGGGCGACAATGACGACATCGGCCACCTGGTCTTCGTGGCACTGCCGCAAGGCGGCGACCAGGCTGCGCTGCGACGCCGTTCCCTGCACCCGCGCCGGGTAGAGCACCAGCCGGGTGTTGGGGAAGCGCTCCCAAATGGTCTGTTGCAGGTCATGAATGACCGCCCCGCTCGGCGAGGTTATGAGGGCGATACAGCGTGGTAGGAACGGCAGTGGCCGCTTGCGCTCGGGCCGAAAGGCGCCCTCCGCCTCGAGGCGGCCTTTGAGCTGCTCGATCGCCGCCCGTAGCTTGCCGGCGCCGTCGTAGTCGAGCCGGCTGACCACCAGGTTCACACGCCCGTATTGCGCGTGATAGTCGACCTGGCAGGTGACCACCAGCTCCTGCCCGTTTTCCGGCAGAAATGGGAGACGACGAGCCGTGCTGCTGAAGACCACCGCGCCCACCGCAGCCGCCGCGTCTTTTAGCGTGAACCAGATGTGGCCGCCCCGCAACGTCACGCCGCTGACCTCTCCCTTGACCACCACGCTCTGGAAGCGGGCGGCAAGCAGGTCGTGAATGCGGGAATTGAGCTCCAGCACCGTAAGGGGCTTGATCGCATCCTGGGGCTGGATGGCCATCAGGGAACCGCCTCCGCCAGGTCCGAGTCCTTGCGGTAGAGGGCGCGCTCAACGGCCCCGCGTAGCGCATCGACCTGCCGCGTATCGTCGGTGAAGACTCGCACCAGCGTGGTGCGGATGGGCAGCCGACGGAAGAGTTCGGCGACGGCGCTCCGCTCAACCGCCCGGCTCACCGGGTTGTAGATATTGACCGGGAATGGGTCAGTGAACGGGTTCTGCGGCCGCGGGTCGACGGACGCCAGGTCCACCTCGAAGGAGGCTCCCTTTAGCGCCGGCGGCAGCGCCTCGCGGATCCGGCGGACATAGTCCGACGGCTGCGGGTAGAGGAAGGCGTCGGGTAGGTTGGAGAACTCGTAGTAGTCCTCGAAGATCAACCGCCATTTGAGCTCGCGTCGGACGATCCGGCCCCACTCGTTTGAGAGCTCGGCAGCGCGGCCACCCTCGTGGCGCCAGCGGTCCACGGTGTCGATCAGCGACCAATCGGTCAGCTCCCGGTAGTGGTCGAGGTGGTCGAGCGGGTTGCCGGGAAGAATCCGGTCGATCGTCTCCCGAAAGATCTCCCGCATATGGAGGTCGATACGGCGCACCGTCCGGTGGTAATAGATGTTGTTGTAGAGGTAGAGGCGGGCGTTGAGGAAGAGAAGCAACGCCTGGGTCCCGTGCTGGTGCAGCAGCATCCCTTCCGGCCCGAGGAAGGAGTAATGCATCAGCCGTTCGATATCGACCGGCCCCACCTTGACGCCGCACATGTAGGCGTCGCGCGGGACGTAATCCAGGTTGTCGGCCGTGTACATGCCGTTGAGCACCGGCTTGAGCGCCCGCACCCAGGCCGGGACGGATGGGCCGGGAATGTCGGGCTCGGCGATCAGGTCCGCGATCCAGCGCGGATCGATCCGCTCACCGGCCGCAAAGGGGCCTGCAGGGCTGGCCTCAATGGCGGTGATGATCGAGGCCAGTTCTCCGCCGATCAGGGCGCGGCCGATCACCTCGTGGTCGATCGAGAAGTGATCCAGATAGTTCTGGTCGAAGAAATGCCCGAAGGGTCCGTGGCCCACGTCGTGCAACAGCCCCGCGACGCGCAGCGTCTCCTCCACCAGCGCCGGTGATGGCACATCGGCCACCAGGGCGCTGAGGTTGGGATAGAGCCGGCGAGCCCATTCCCCGCTCAGGTGCATGGCACCGAGGGCGTGCTGAAAGCGAGAATGCTCGCCGCCGGGGAAGACCCACCAGGCCGACTGGAGCTGGTGGATGCGCCGTAGTCGCTGGAGCCAGGGGTGATCGAGCAGGTCCTGCTCCGCGGCCACACTGTCGCCGCGAACGCGCTTCGTGATCTTGACGTAGCCATGCAGCGGATCAGCCATCAAGTTCACCGCCTCGTATTGCCGCGCGAGATCCTTCATGAGTCGGCAACATTTTAGTGGGGCGTGAAATCCGCAATTCCGCGTGTAGCATGTCGTCGATGGAGACAACCGTAATCGTCGACGCGCTCCGCACACCCATCGGGCGGTATGCCGGTTCCCTCAAGGCGGTGCGTCCGGACGACCTGGCCGCTCTGGTCGTCCGTGAGGCGGTGCAGCGCAACCAGCTCGACCCCATGAGTATCGAAGACGTCTACTTTGGTGATGCCAACCAGGCCGGTGAGGACAACCGCAACGTCGCTCGCATGGCGGTGCTGCTGGCCGGGCTGCCGGTCGAGATCCCGGCCGCCACCATGAACCGACTCTGCGGGTCGGGGATGCAGGCGGTGGTGTCGGCGACGCGCGAGATCGAGACGGGAAACGGCGCCTGCTTTCTTGCCGGTGGCGTCGAAAGCATGACGCGCGCCCCCTACATCCTCGAGAAACCGCAGCGCGAGTTTGCTCGCGGTGTGCAGACGCTACACGACAGCACGTTGGGCTGGCGCATGATCAATCCAACCCTGGCGGCGATGTATCCACTCATTAGCCTGGGACAGACCGCTGAGGTCGTTGCGCGCCGCTATGACATCAGCCGAGAAGCCCAGGACGAGTGGGCACTCGGAAGCCACCGCAAAGCGGTCGCGGCGCAGGAGGCCTGCCACTTTCGCAACGAGCTAGTGCCTGTCGGGCTGGCTGAAGGCGGCACGGTCGAAAAGGACGAGGGTCCGCGGGCGGACACCAGCCTCGAAAAGCTGGCGGGCCTCAAGCCGGCGTTCGAAAAGGACGGCACGGTGACCGCCGGCAACTCCGCCCCGCTCAACGACGGAGCCGCCTGCCTGGTGCTGATGGCCGAGTCTCATGCGCAGCGGATCGGTGCGCGCCCTCTGGCGCGAGTCCTGGCCGCGGCCAGCGCGGGCGTCGACCCTTCGTCCATGGGCCTGGGGCCAATTCCCGCGTCGCGCAAAGCGCTCGCGCGCGCGAGCTTACGGGTTTCCGACCTGGATTGCGTCGAATTGAACGAGGCGTTCGCGTCACAGGTGCTTGCCTGCATGCGCGATCTCGAGCTCGACCCGCAGCGCGTCAACCCGAACGGCGGCGCGATCGCCCTTGGTCATCCGTTGGGCGCCAGCGGGGCCCGCCTGATCGCCACCCTGGTCCACGAGCTGGTCCGGCGCAGGGCACGCTACGGCCTCGCCACCATGTGCATCGGTGTCGGCCAGGGAATCTCGGCCGTCGTGGAAAACCTGCAGCGTTAGCGGCCCGCGTCAGACCCGTCAACGCTCTGCGACGGGCGCGTTTGTGGCTCCTCAACGCAGCTGGCGGATGATCGTACCGAGGCCGCAGTGCTCCCCCTAGGTTGTGTCATGCAACGTCGCCTGGTCGCCGCCTGTGTGTTGGCGGCGCTCTCGCTTGCTCCCCTCACGGCCCAGGCCGCGGGCGCAGCGGACGTCGACGCGCTCTGGAACGAGCCGCAGGGCATCGGTGTTGACAGCGCCTTCTACGTCGTCCAGACATGGTGGGACGGATTGACACGGTCGACGAGCGACCCAACCCAACGTGGGCTGGCTGAGCTCGCTCAGGCTAATGCCGACCTGCTCAACGCCTACACCCTGCTGCAGCAGAAGCGCAGCGGAGGCGGGCCGCAGCCGGTCGCCGTCATCGACCCCTTCCTTTCCGGCATCTATAACTTCATCACGGGCTCGAATGCGAAGGCCCCGGTGGGCTCACTGCTGAGCTGGACCAACCAATCGCTGCTCAACCTCGAAGGTCGTGGATCGACGAACGACATAGTGCAGTCACTGCTCACGGACTACCGGTCGCAGCAAGCGGCGGCCGCGCGCGACCTGGTGGGACGCAGCGACCTCGTGCCTCTGTGGGCGGCCAATGCCGATCGCGATAGCACGTTCCTGGCGAAGATCAAGGGCGTGGCCATCGCCTCCGATGGGCTGGCCGGCTTCTTGAACGACGCGGGCCAGTCGACCGTCGCGATTGCCGCCAAGAAACAGGCCGAGGCGCAGACGAAGGGAACCGCCGGGTCCCAGCAGGCAGGGTCCAAGCAGACCGGGAACCAGCAGAGCGGCAATCAACAGAGCGGCAACCAGCAAAGCGGCCAGCACTAGCAACACCAATGAGCCGCCGTCCCTAGCGGGCTGTCTTAGACTTCTTCGTCGTCCTGAACGCCTTCAAGTGTGAGCATCAACCCATCCTGAAGGTCGTAGAGCGCGTCCATCGATTCCCCAATGGAAATATCCTCAGGTGCCCGATTGCCAAGCGGGTGCTCCATCTCGGCGGCGAGTCGCTGCACACGGAACGCCAGGTCAGCGGGCAACTGGGTCTCCTCGGCGATATTGAGCATCTCGAGTTCATCCAGCAGCCGATCGATATGGCGGATTCGGTTCCGGCGCGCGTAGCGTAGCTCGCGCTCCGCTTGCCATCGCTCGCGTTGCGCAGTGATCTGGACCGAGGTCTGCTCGATCATGCGTCCGCTTCCGAGGGTGGTCCGAGCCATGCTTCCCGAGGGTTTACATTACTTTCAAATACGGAGTTGGTCAAGAACGTAAAC
>JALYYE010000027.1 GCA_030946735.1 Candidatus Dormiibacterota bacterium | reverse complement strand
CAGGTCCAGAAGCTGTTCGACTCCCTTGGTTACCAGGGAGACCTCCGCTTCAACACCCTGAACGGTCACCAGCGGCTGCTCTACCTGGATGAGGTGAACGGCCGGCAGATCGACATCTTCATCGACCGGATGCGGATGTGCCACGTGATCGAGCTTGCCGACCGGCTCGGTGGCGACGACGCCTGCCTGACGCCCGCCGACCTGCTCCTCAGCAAGTTGCAGGTCTTCGAGGTGAACATGAAGGACCTCGTCGACTCCATCGCTCTGCTCCTCGATCATCCGATTGCCGACCACGACAACGACGCCATCAACGCGGCGTACCTGGCCCGCTTGCTATCTCAGGATTGGGGACTGTACCGGACGCTGCAGTTGAACACAGAGCGTCTTCGCCAAACCGCAAAAGAGCTCCCGGTGCCGTCCGAGACCATCGAGCAGCGGCTCGATCAGCTCTGGGAGCGAATCGAGGAGCAGCCCAAGTCACTGAAGTGGCGGCTGCGCGCCAGGGTTGGCGATCGGGTGAGCTGGTACGAGCTACCGGAGGAAGTTCGGCAACCCTACCAGGCGGAATAATCGCTGCGGGCGTAGCGCCGAGACCAGTGCCGCGAAACCGCCGGGGTAGTAGACCATGACGAGGATCAGCACGATCCCGTAGATGACAAGGTCGAGGCCGGGGAAGCGGTCGAGGTTGGCGCGCAACCACTCGGTGATGAAAATCATGGGGAAGGCGATGACCGCGGGACCCCACAAACTGCCCCGACCGCCGAGATAGGCGATGACGAGCACCTGGACCGTCTGCGTCGTGCTCATCACGTCGGGAGTAAGGATCGCGTAGTAGTGCGCGTAGAAGGCGCCCAGCCAGCCGGCAAACATGCAGGAAAGCGTGAAGTTGAGGATGCGATACCGGGTCGGATTCACGCCGGAGGCGCGGGCGGCGTCCATGTTCTGGCCGATGGCCCGAAAGGCGAGGCCGGCGCGGGATTCGGTCACGGCCTTGAGCACCAGGTATGTCACGACCATCATGCTGAGCGCGATGTAGTAGAAGGGGAGGTTCGAGTCTGTCTCGAGGAAGGTGGGCACGCTCAGTCCAAGCGGCCCGCGGGTCAGTGGCGTGACATTGCGGGTGATGCCAAGCAGGGCCAGGCCGAGGAACCAGGCGGCGACCGCGGCATAAATGCCGCGGAAGCGAAGCGTCAGCACCCCGGTAAAGAGGCCGAGCAGGCCGGCGACGAGCACACCGGCGAACATGCTGATGACCGGCGGAAGGTTGAAATGAATCGCGACCAGGGCTGAGGCGTAACCGCCCGCGCCGCTGAAAGCGGCAAAGCCGAAGTTGACGACGTTGATATAGCCGGCTGTGAAATCGAAGGCGATGGCGAGCCCGGCAAACAAGGCCCCCGCCACCAGCCAGCGACGTTTGTCCTCCTGGTCGAAGTACGGGATCAGCGGCAGGACCAAGAGCACGATGACGCCCAGCCCCAGGCCCCACCGCCGCCTGAAGTAGGCGATCACTGCTCCCACACCCCGCGGACGCCCCGGCCAAAGAGCCCGTTCGGCCGCAAGGCGAGGATGACGACGATCAGCGCGAAGGGCACCACGTCCTCCCACTGTGAGCCGATGAAGTAGGAGGTGCTGGTCTGGAAGAGCGCGATGATGAAGCCGGCGACGACAGCCCCGCCGACATTGCCCAGCCCGGCCAGGATGACGACCGTCCAGGCGACATACAACGGCTTGACACCGACATAGGGAAAGGCCGGAAAGTTGAAGAGGAGCGTCGCGCCGGCGAGGGCCGCCAGCCCGCTACTGATAGCGAAGGTGAGCGTTTGGATGCGGCTGATGTCGATGCCCGACATCAGCGCGCCGGCCTCGTCCTGCGACACGGCCCGGATGGCGCGCCCCAACCGGGCGAAGCGAAGCAGCGCCCACAGTGCCGTCATCGCCAGCGCGCCTACGGCCAGCGCAAACACCCGGTCGATGGCGATGCCGACGCCGAAGACATGAATCGGGGGGGCCGCGAAGTAGGCAGGAATGCCGCGGTAGTCCGTCCCCCAGATCAGCTGATAGCCGTTGATCATCACGACCGAGATGCCAACCGTCACGACGAAGGTATTCATCACCCACTGCTCGTGGACGCGGCGACGCATCTGGCCGAAGATGATCACGTCTACCAGTGCCCCGACCAGCAGGCCGACGAGGAGGGCAACCAGGATAGTGATGATGGGCGTCAACCAGGCCAACCCACCGCCGATCCGCGGGCTCATCGCGGAGAAGACGAGGTAGCCGGATAGCGAGCCGACGAGGAAGAACTCCCCCTGGGCGAAGTTCGGAATGTTCATAACGCCGAAGACGAGCGCGAGGCCCGCGGCCACCAGCGCCCAGATGGCGCCGGTGACCAGGCCGTTGACGATGATGAAGGGGCCGGCGCGAGCCGTGCCGACGATCGCGACCACGGCCGTCGCCAGCAGAGTGAGCACGACTGGCGAGCGGAACGCGGCCAGGTGAAGACGCGAACGCGGCAGCGCTGGCTCTGCCGTGCTCATCGCAGCCCCATGTAGACCTCTTGAATGTGGGCGGTCTCCTGCAGCTTGCGCGCCGGTCCTTCGAGAACCACCTCGCCCTGCTCCAGAACATAGGCGCGGTCGGCCATTGCGAGGGTCCCCGGCACGTTCTGCTCGACCAGCACGATGGTGAGACCGTCCTGGCTGAGTCGCTTGAGTGCGGCGAACACCGACTGGGTGAGCTTTGGCGCGAGCCCAAGCGAGGGCTCGTCGACAAGCAGCAGCTTGGGCCGGCCCATCAGGGCGCGTCCGATGGCGAGCATCTTCCGCTCGCCACCGCTCAGGGTTCCCGCGAGTTGTGGGCGCCTCTCGGCGAGCCGCGGGAACATCTCGAAGACGAAGTCCAGGCTGCTACGCCGGTCGGCGGGGTCGTTGATGGCATAGGCGCCGAGCAGCAGGTTCTCGTAGATGCTCATGCCGGTGAACAGGTTCAAGGTTTCGGAAACGTATCCGACGCCGAGCCGGCTCACTCGGTTCGCCTTAAGTCCGGCGATCGACTGCTCGCCGAAGCGGATGTCGCCACGCCACGGCCGCAACATCCCGGCAATGCACTTCAGCAGCGTCGACTTGCCGGCGCCGTTGGGCCCGAGGATCGCGACGAGCTCGCCCTCTTCCACGCGCGCGCTGACACCGTGGAGTACCTGGAGGAAGCCGTAGCCGGAGTCAACCGAGTGCACCTCGAGCATCAGTGTCGTTCTCCCAGGTACGCCTCTACGACCGCGGGGTCACCGATTACGTCTTTCGTCGGACCGTCGGCGATCTTCTCTCCCTGGCGCAGCACTGCGAGGTGATCGCAGAGGCCCAGGATGGTGCGGATAACGTGCTCGACCATGATGATGGTCACGCCGCTGTCACGGACCTTGCGAAGGATGTCCTCCAACGCCCCCAGCTGGCCGGTCATCAGGCCCGCCGCCAGCTCATCGAGCAGCAGGAGCTTCGGTTTGGATGCCAGCGCGCGAGCCAGATCCAGGCGCTTCAGCTCCACCGTGTTCAGGCCGCTGACCGGTGTGTGCTCCGGATGGGGGAAGTCTACGAACCGCAGTGACCGGCGCGCCATCTCCAGCGGCGGTAGACCGTCGGTAGGCGTCCCAAAATAGGCTGCCACCAGCACCGTGTCGATCGCCGTCATTCGGGGGAAGGGTTGAGGAATCTGGAAGGTCCGGCTCAACCCCAGGTGGCAGAGGTTCTCGGCCTGGGAGCCGGTCGTGTCCTGGCCGCGGAAGACGACCCGGCCGTCATCTGGCCGGAGCGCTCCCGCGACACAGCTCAAGAAAACCGACTTGCCCGCGCCGTTCGGTCCAACTAGCCCGAAGATGCTGCCCTCCTCGACCGCCAGCGAGACGCGGTTGACCGCGACCAGTCCACCGAATCGTTTGGTTAGTTGTCGGGTTTGGAGAATGGCCACGGCTTACCTGGACCAAAGGGGGCGGTCTCAGGACCGCCCCCGGTCAGTGCTCCGCTAAGAGCCGGGCGCCTTGAAGGTGGCGGTCTTGACGTCCGGCGGGAAGACGATCTGGCCCTGGCCACCCGAGTACTGGATGACCGGAAAGATGTACTCGCCTTTGCCGATTACCGGGTCCGGGATCGTGTCCTGGGTGAACTTGTACTCGTGCATGATGATCCCAGTGGTGTAGGTGAGCTGTCCCTTCCAGAGCTCGTCCTGGGCAACCTTATAGATGTTCTCCTTGGTGAGCGACCCGGTCTTGTCCAGGGTCCGCTGCAACACCTTCAGGCAAAACCCGGTCCAGTCGTAGGCGAGCCCGGCCGCGCTCGGGCTGGGGTCCGAGCCGAAGCGGCTCTTGAAAGTGGTGACGAACTGCTTGGCTGCATCGGTGGCGAACAGTGGCTGCATGTCGAGTACGTTGTCCGACGCCGCTCCGGTCAGCTTGTAGAACTCGCCCACGTAGCCGAGGCCGTCCGCTACGAGAACGCTGCTGGGGAGCCCGACCTCCTTGAACTGCTTGACCAGCGCGCTCATCGTTTCCGGCGCGGTGCTCGTGCCGGCGAGAACCGAGACGTGCTCGTTCTTGAAGCGGTTGAGCAAGGCGTGATGGTCGGTCTGGTCGATGGCGAAGAATTGGGCGTCCTTCTTTTGCCAGCCCAGGCTGGCAAAGCGCTTGTCGAGGGCCCCGGTGAGGCTATGGCCCCAGTCGGTGTCCTCGCCCCAGAGCGCGTAGGTTTTGCCGTACGCCGGGTTGTAGGCGCCCGAGCTGACGAACTGATCGAGGGCATCGGCGTATGGAGTCGCGAGGTTTCCGGGGATCGGCCAACCCTTGGCCGCCCAGTAGCCGTACTTTGCCTGGTCGCTCTTGAACTTCTGGTTGACGATCTCGGTCGCGCCCGAGCCGAAGAAGTAGGGTACTTTGTGCCGGGCCGCGACGTCCATCATCGCCACAGCATCGGAACTGTGCCAGTTGAGGCAACCCATGCCGATCCCTTTGCTGACGATCGCCTCCTCGAGCGCGCTCGAGGCCTTGTCCGGCTTGGAGGCTTCGTCGATCCACACCGGCGTGATCTTGTAGTCGCCGATCTTGTAGTTCACCTTTTCCAGCGCCAGCGTGGCCGCCCCCTTGAACTCCGCACCGGTCTTCGCCACCGGACCGGTGAAGGGTCCTCCGATCCCGAGCTTGAACTCCTTGCTCCCGCTTGCGGCGTTGGACGTGCCGCACGCGACGAGCGTTAGCGCAATCACAGCGAACAGCGCGATGAGGGTGCTTCCCCGTTTCATTCCCTTCTCCTCCCAGAATCGTTCTCCCCCGACCCTACGGTCCCCGGCCGTGCATTGGATTCTATGCGGCCGCTGTTGCACAATCAAGCAGAGGGGGGACCGGGCGGCACGGGCCGCAAATCAGGCGGCGGTACGCTGGCGCTTGTCGCTGTACATCGAGCGATCGGCGGCCGCCAGCAGGCTGACGGCGGTGGTGCCGTCGGCGGGAAACGCCGCCGTCCCGATCGAGACCGAGATCGCACCCGCCGGGTCGTCGGGGTTCAGCAGTGTCCCGCCGATCCGGCGGGCCAGCGAGACGGCACCGACCTGGTCCACGCCCGGCATCAGAAGGACGAACTCGTCGCCACCCCAGCGCGTGGCCAGGTCGCTCTCGCGGAGGTCAGAACTGAGGACGGATGCCACCCGCTTGAGTACGGCGTCTCCCGCGGCGTGGCCGTGGGCGTCGTTGACCTGCTTCAGGCCATCCACGTCGAGCATGAGTACGGCGAAGGAATCCTGCGCGTCGGCCGCAAGCCGCTGCTCGAGCGCCTGCTCGAAGGCCCGCCGATTCGCCAGTCCGGTCAACGGGTCGGTTCGCGCCGTCGCGGCCAGCCGCTCGATCAGGCGGGCATTGAAGATGGAGACGGCGGCGTGGTTCGCGAGGATCGTGAGCAAGCGCAGGTGGTCGCCGGTGTACTGATTGATCCCCACCTTGACATTGACGATAACGCCGATCAAGCGGGCCTCGAAGATCACCGGCACCGCGAGCATTGATTCGTTGGTCTCGCTTGTCCCTGGGATGTGGATCGCCTTGGGGTGGCGCTCGGTATCGCCCACCAGAGCGCCCTGTTTGGTTTCGGCGACCCAGCCCGTGATCCCCTCCCCCACCCGGATCGCGAGCGTTTCCGCGGTCACACCGTCGTATTCGGAGCGCTTGGTATCGCTGAAATACACCGGCAGCAACGTGTGGCCGTCGTCCTCGAGGAGGTAGATCCGGCACTGGTCATAGGGCAGCAACGTCGTGATCGCCCGGCCGATGGTGTCGCAAATCTCTGGAACGCTGACCACCGTGGCGAGTCGGGCACCCAGCTGCTGGATGGCGTCGAGATGCTGGGTCCAGAAATGAACAAAGGGCGGCTTGTGATCTTCGTGCAAAGCGCTCTCGGCGGTCCCGGTGACGGCGACCTCGCCAGATTCGATCACCTGCAGCAGGACCTCGGCGACCTGCGGGTCGAACTGGCGGCCCGCCTGGGCGCGGATCTCTCTAACGATCCAGTCCCGCGGCCGCGCCCGGCGGTAGGGCCGGTCGCTCGACATCGCCTGGAAAGCATCGCAGGCATGGATGATGCGCGCCTCCATCGGGATCTGCTCGCCGCTCAGCCCATCCGGGTAGCCACCGCCATCCCATCGCTCGTGCTCAGCGCGGACGATGGGGCGGATGCGGTCCAGGAAGGGGACGGAGGCGACGATCCGCTCACCGATCACCGGGTGTTCTCGCATGATGGCCGCCTCTTCATCGTCGAGAGGTCCCGACTTGTTGAGGATGTAGCCGGGGACGCCGATCTTGCCGATGTCATGCAACAGGGCGCCGTATTCCAGGAAGCGCAGGTCGTCGTCCTCGAGGCCGAGGCGCCCGCCGACGGCCCGCGCCAGGGCGGCCGTCTCGCGCGAGTGCGCTTCAGTATGCCGATCCTTCGCGTCCAGCGCTGCGGCCAGCGCTGCGATGGTCGCGAGGTAGCTCTGTTCCAGCTCGTCCCGCTGTTGCTCCGCTCGCCGATTTTCTCTCCGCAACGCGGCCGCCACCATCGACGGAACGAAGGTGCAGACCACCATCGCAGCGAACAGCACCAACAGCGTCCTCGCGTAGTAGCCATCCCAGCCCTGCAGCACAAGTGGCAGCGACGCCACCAGCGCGTTGAGCACGAGGACGGTGATCGCCGCCCGGAATTGAAAGAGGGAGGCGCTGAAGACGACGATCACCATCAGCATCGGGATCACATGGGTGTGCACCCCGCCCGTGGCCGCCAGGCAGACCGCATTGAGCCCGAGCCCGCCGAAGACCACGGGCAGAAAGGGCTGAGCGGGCAGGTTTGCCCACGGCCAGAACCAGGCTAGGAGCCCCGCGGCAACGGCGGAGCCGGTGACGATCCATTCGATGCCGTAGTTGATCCGCAGGTCGGGCGCCAGGTAGTTGCTGGCCATCACCACCCCGCCCATGCCCCATAAGGACAGGGCGGCGGCGCGGAAGGTCGCGCGTTGCAACACCGGTGCATGCCCGACGGTACCCATGCTGGCGAATACAACGGCGCTTCGCGGGGCTTCCGTCGTGGGCTCCCGGGCCGATAGGATGGCCGAGCATGTTCTGGACCTTCCTCGAGCGCGGCGAAATCGCCAGTGGCGGGGTCGTGTTTCGGGGCCCCCAGGGCCACCACCTGGCACGCGTGCTTCGGGTCCGCCCAGGGGAGCGTGGGGTCGCCGTTGCAAATGGCATTGAATACGACATCGAGGTCGTCGAGGTGGATGGGAGTCGGGTCGTTGGGCGAGTCGTCGGCGACCGACCGGCTCAGGGCGAGCCGAGCCTGACCGTCACGCTCGTGCAGGCAGTGCTCCCCAACCCGGACTTCGATGCCGTGATCGAGGGCGGCAGCGCTGTTGGGATCGGCCGCTTCATTGCCGTCCAGGCCGCGCGGTCCGTTGCCCGGCCGGCGGCACAACGGTCCGCACGATGGCAGGCGATCGCCGCGTCGGCCGCCGAACAGAGCCATCGCGGTGTGGCCCCCGAGGTTGTCGGTCCACTCTCACTCGCCGCGGCGATGGAGCAGGCGGGCGCAGCGAGGTTGCTCGTTCTCGAGCCCTCCGCCTCGGTCCCGTTACTGCGGGCAATCGACGGTTCTGACGCCTACACGATTGCGGTCGGGCCCGAGGGGGGCTGGACCGAGGCGGAGCTGTCCTTGATGCGCGAGCGCGGTGGGATCACGGTCAACCTCGGCCCCCGCATCCTGCGGGCGCGACTGGCTCCCGTGGTGGCCGCTGCTATCCTCGTCCAACAGCGATGAACGTGTCGATCCAGACGCTCGGATGCAAGGTGAATTTCGCCGAAATGGCCGAGCTCGGGGACCGGCTGGCGCGCGCTGGCTTCACCGTGTCGGACGGCGATGAGCAGGCCGACATCTGCGTGATCAATAGCTGCACCGTCACGGCACAGGCCGACCGCAAGCTTCGCACCATGGTGCACGGCCTACGCCGCCGTCATCCCCAGGCGCAGCTGATCCTCACCGGCTGCCATGTCGACAATCCGAATCCGCGAGTCTCGGCGGTTCCCAGTGTCGACGTCGCGTTCCCAAACGCACGGAAGGGAGAGATCTTCGACTACCTGACGTCAACCTTCGCGCCGGACGCCGGTGCGCGCGGATCGACGAGCTTCGCCCGTTCCCGCTTCTTCCTCAAAGTCCAGGACGGCTGCAATCACCGCTGCACCTACTGCATCGTGTGGCGTACTCGCGGGGCATCACAGAGCGAGGCGGAAACGGCGCTCATCGAACGCGCGCAACAAGCGGTCGCCGATGGTTATGGGGAGATCGTCTTGACCGGCGTGGACCTTGGTTCCTTCGGTCGCGACCGCGGCCGCGCCTTCGCGCCCTTCGTCGCGAGGCTGCTCGACGCGATCGCCCCGGCGCGGCTACGCCTCAGCTCGATCAATGCCAACGATTTCACGCCGGAGCTGGTAGAAGTGACCGCGTCGCCGCGGTTCTGCCGCCATCTCCACATCCCGTTGCAGTCTGGTAGCGACCGCGTGCTGAAACGCATGGGTCGCCTCTACCGGCGCCGGGATTACATCGACCTGGTGGGCGCGCTGAGGACGCGGTCTCCCGACCTCGCGGTCACGACCGACGTGATCGTTGGCTTTCCCGGTGAGACCGATGCCGATTTCGCGGACACTCAAGCGCTGGCCGCCGATGCGGGACTGACCGGCATGCACGTCTTCCGCTACTCGCCCCGCGCAGGGACCGCCGCACCGCGCCTCGGCCTGCCGGTGGATGACCCGGTCAGCCGCGACCGGAGCCATCGCTTACAGGCCCAGGCCGAGGCGCAGCGCCAGGCCTACGAGGCACGCTTCATCGGTCGCGACCTGGAGGTAATCTGGGACCGGCGCCTCCCTTCACGAATGCGTGGTCTGAGCGACAACTACATCACCGTTTATGCGCCCCAGCGGGGGCAGACGTTGGGCGCACTCGCCAGCGTGCGTCCACTGACGCGCGGCGCCGACGGGCTGCTCTGCGCGTAAGCTTGGCCGATGGCTGAGGAGTGTCTCTTCTGCAAGATCTTCGCGCGGGAGATTCCGGCGAAAGAGGTCTTCCGGGATGAAGAGATCGTGGCGTTCGACGACATTCGTCCGGTCGCCCCCACCCACGTGTTGGTGATTCCGAAGGCGCATATTCCGAGCGTCCACGACCTCACACCCGCGCAGGCGCCGATGCTGGCGCGCATGGTCCAGGTCGCCAACGGCATTGCCGACGAGCGCAAGATCGATCGCGATGGCTACCGACTGGTGTTCAACAAGGGTCCTCAGGCGGGACAGACCGTCTACCACCTGCACCTGCATCTGTTGGGCGGCCGTGCAATTGGTTGGCCGCCTGGCTAGACCGGACCGGCCTCGTTTGTAAAACTCTTGCGACAACGCCGTCACAACGGCATGGCTGACCGGCCACGCGCGAAATAAGGGTCGTAATCGGGCGGCGCTAGGGTAGGGCGCAGATGCGCTTCCCATCGTGGCGTGCTACCCAGCCAATGGATCCGGCGGACCGGGCAACCCTGCAAGCGCGGCTTGCGAGGCTGACGAATCCGCCCGTGCAGGATGCCGTCCCCGGTACCCCGGCGATGACTGCGCCAATCAGCCCCGCTAGGGCAAAGCTGCAAGAGATGACGGGTGGCGCGGCCGCGACCCAGGCGGGTGCCCCGATCGAACCCGAGCGCACGGAGACGAAGCCGCCCGTACACAGTGCCGTCCCCTCTACCCCGGCGGTGACTGTGGAACCCCTCGCAGCCGCAGCTACCCCGCTGGTGACTGCGAAACCCGTCGCAGCCGCAGCTACCCCGCTGGTGACTGCGAAACCCGACGCAGCCGCCCTGCCAATCAGCCGCACGCCGAGCTCGGGCGACCAATCGCACCGTCGCCGGCGCAGGCGGTACGGCGCCTGGCTATTCTTCGCCGGGTTGATCGCGGTGTTCTTCCTGGTGCGCGCCATCCCAGCGGATTGGGAGATTGGACCGTTGCGGATCGACACCACCGGGAACGCCGACCCGCAAGCCAGCCTGTACCAGGCGGACGACCCAGGCGCTCCCTTCTGGTTGCTGGTTCCGACCTTTAACCTTCCTCCCCGGTTCTTTGCGGCCCGCCCCAACAGTTCGTCTCGGCCGGTCGCGCTCGCGCCGACCCCGTCGGCGTCGGCGTCCCGTAGCGCGGCCCCAACGGCGAGCGGCACCCCCTCCTCGAGTGCCACGCCCTCGCCGAGCGCGTCTCCGACCGTGGCGCCGTCGGCGGGCCCGACACCCACGCCTACTCCGACGCCGACCCCGGCGCCGACGGCTACTCCCACACCGACCCCAACGCCGACGCCTACGCCGACGCCTACGCCCACGCCCACACCCACGCCGACACCCACGCCCACCCCAACGCCGACACCCACTCCTACGCCGACGCCCACTCCTACGCCTACGCCCACACCAACGCCGGCGCCATTTGCCATCACCAGCGCCTCTGAATCAGTGGCGGCCCCTCGTGGTGGCCAATGTGGCGAAGCCTCCAGCGCGATCACTGCGACCGGTCGGTTCACGACCAACGGCGCCGGCGGCACCGTAACCTACTACTGGGTCCGTAACGGCGCGGCCCAGCCGCGGCAGTCGATAGTCATCAATAAGGGCGATACGACCACCAAGGTGGTCACCGACACCTGGACGCCGAACAGCGCTGGGAGCGAGCAGCTGGTCTTCGTCAGCCCGAGTTACGCGACGCAGACGCAGTCATTCAACTGCTGATCGAGCCGTTCAGCCGCTCAGGCCGCCGCCGAACCCTCGTACCGGGCGATCTTTCCCGGGCCTGAACGTTTCGCCGCGTAGAGGGCTTCGTCCGCGTGGGCCAGCAGCACCTCCGGCGTGGCGCCATCATCGGGAAACACCGCAATGCCGATGCTGAACGAGACCTGGACGTCCGTGCCGCGCAACGTCATCCCCATCGAGGCGTAGATCTCCCGGATGCGGGTGGCGACGATTCGGGCGCCTTCCCCGTCGGCGTCCGAGAGGAGCAGCACGAACTCGTCGCCGCCGAAGCGGTACGGTTCGTCGCCAACCCGAACCGCGAAACGCAGCAAGTTGGCGACTTCCTTCAGCAATTCATTGCCCATGCCGTGACCCAGACGGTCGTTGACTGTCTTGAACCCGTCCACATCCATCATCATCACCGACATTCGCCGGCCGGTCCGCGCCGCCGGACCCAGCCATGTCGGGAGTTGCTCCTGAAGTGCGCGGAGGTTACGGAGACCCGTGAGCTCATCGACGCGGCTCATCCGCATCAGCCGTCGCCGCTCCTGTTCCCAGTTATTCGTCAGCAGGGCCGCATAGCCATACATCAGCAGGTGGGTGAGCCCGTTCACGATCAGCGGCATCCCCGTTGCACCGGTAACACCGACACTCACGATGGCGACCGCCGCCGCGATCGACAGCGCCAGCGCTCGCGGAAGCAGCATGGCACCGTAGAGCACGATGATGAAATAGACAAGCCGCAGATCGAAGTCGCCGGCCACCGAACTCTCCAGGTAGGCGACGGCAGCGACGGCGACCAGCAGGAGCGCCAGGCCGAGCACACGTCGGATGCCGAGCACGTTGCGCATCGCCGGCTCAGCGATTTTCATCGGATGATCGCCTAGGCGGTAACGGGCTTTCGGAGCCGTCATTGCGCCGGATCAAGCCTGAGCTGACCGCCCTTGCGTCACGCCCCGCACGATCCAGATGACCAGCAACGCCAGGCTGCCAGTGGCGAGCGCGACGACCGGATGAGCGCATCCCACGATCGCCCAGGGCAGGCCCAGCGCAAGGCCGCTGAGCGCCTCACGAATGGGCACCCCGCGCCCAATTGGCGTGTCGCACGCCCTGCAGCGACCGCGCTGCGCCAGGTAGCTGATCAGCGGGACGAGTTCGTCGGCCGTCAGCCGATGCTTGCAAGTGCGGCAATGCGAGGGCGGCCAGAGCAGCGATTCACCCCGCGGCAGGCGGTCGAGAACCACTTCGAAGAAGCTGCCCAGCGCCATCCCGAGCGGAAGCAAGAAGGCTGCGCCGAGCAGGTTGCACAGGATGTCAAGCAATCAAGCGTGCCTCCGAGCCAGCCCGCCGACGCCCATCCCCTGGTTATCGACGCCTACCTCCAGACCCTGCTCGACCAGTCGGCCTCCGATCTGATCCTGACCGCCGGGGCGCCGCCGACCATGCGCAAGGATGGGGCCCTGGCGCCGATCGCGGCCGAGCCTTTGCGCCCTGAGGAGATCGAGCAGATCGCGCGCGAAGTGCTGTCGCCTGAGCGCTGGTCCCGCTTCCTGGCGCAGAGTGACCTGGATTTCTCCTTCAACTGGAAAGGCATGGCGCGCTTTCGGATCAACATCTTCAAGCAGCGCGGCTCGGTGGGCCTCGCGCTTCGGCTGATCCCCTACCAGATCCCCAACTTCGACCAGCTCGGCGTGCCGATGGTGGTGCGTGGTTTGACGCGCCTGGGGCAGGGCCTGATCCTGGTGACCGGTCCCACGGGTTCTGGGAAGTCGTCGACCCTGGCAGCGATGGTGGCGGACATCGTGGCGACCCGCCCCTGCCACGTAATCACCATCGAGGACCCCATCGAGTACGTGTACCGGCATCAGCGAGGTATTGTCGAGCAACGGGAGGTCGGCGCGGATGTCCCCTCCTTCGCCGACGCGTT